>CAMATR010000019.1 GCA_945861175.1 Chitinophaga pinensis
GAGCTTCGTAATTATCACCATTTGTGACTGTTGCATTGGAAGTCAGGGTAACTGAGTACTCATCATCCAAAAAGAATTCTGGTGTAGTAAACCCGTTAGTGAATGTTCTAATACGCGTTGAGTTATAATTAATCTCCTCACCTGTTGACATGGTTACAATACCTTCTATATTCACGTTGTAATAAGGTTGCATACTTGGATTAAGCCCCATATTTGTTACTGATGCAGTGCCTTCTACCTTGTTGTCATTTACAAAGTAATCAAGTGGAGTATGCGTTATAACTGTTCCTTGTGTAAAATAAGATCCCGTGAATGTGGAAATTAATTTCCCTCTTCTACTTTTACCATCATTACAGGTGCAATTTGTTGTTCCCCAATCAATTGTAATGGTTTTATTCACTCCTGTTGTATCGAGAGTTATGATGACATTACAATCTATTTTGCTTACCTGAAAGGGTTCATTATCTTCAAGATTATTAGTAATAACTTTTCCGACCTTATAGAATACCATACTTCCGGTAATGGCTTGGTCTGACATGCTCGAGAATTCAGAGAAATAATTCTCGATCATAGCATTCAGTCTTGGTGCAGAACTGTTATCGTATTTCCTTTTACCACATGCTACAATCAATAAAATCAGTGCCGAGGAAAGAGTTATAAAATATTTCATTTTGTGAATTGTTTAGAAAACGAATTTAATGAAATGAATGCAATATTGGAAAATATTATTTGTTAAAAATGAAGCTTCATTATTGCGCTTTCAATCTGGCTGTTTTTAAATAGTTTCCGACAAACGATTTTCCAGTTAAACCAAAATCTGCTACAGCGAGAAAAACTAGATCTTCTATACCTGTATTGATTGTTTGATGATCGCACCAGCGCGGAATAAATGCAAAATCACCGGCTCCTACATTATTTTCAAAGTTGTCGACTAAAACTTTCCCTTGTCCTTTCAAGAAAATGAAAATTGTTTCGTGAGCGTGCTTGTGCATTTCATTTGCTTTGCCTGGCTTTACAGTTACAATTCTTGGATCAAGTACTTCTAGATTAAATGGTAATAGAGAAACCGTAAAATCAATACCTAATTCATCCACCTTGTTTTCATATAAACCACTCAGCTTTTTGTCTTGAAGTGATGAAACCAATTCTGAAGCATTTTCAGCGGAAGTCAAACTTTTTTGCAAGCTTATTTTTTCAATAAGCTCACCAATTCGAAGTGACTGTAATTCATTAAAATATCGACCTAAAATGGCATTCAACTTTTCAGACCAAATTTCTTCATTGCTTGGTTTTGCAAACCAATCGATAAAGTTCAATAATTCGTTTTCTTGATCAAGGTTTTGTTTTCCATACAGCAATAATGCCGAAGAAGTTGAAGTGTATAGAGCTACATCGAAGACTATATTGTCAAGTAAAGCTGACCTAATACCTTCCAATTCTTTTTTTAAAAAATCTAGTTCTGCTTCAGATAGACGTTTACCTTTAATACTTTTTTTGAAGAGATCACTCATGAGTTCACCAAAACTTTTCGCTTATCTATCATTTTTGCCCTCTCAAACATATCATCCCAAAATGAGGCTCTTAAATTAAGTGCACTAAGCATACCTTTTCTAATTTCTAACTCCATTTGAGTACTTTCAGATGCCATTTGCTCTGCAATATTTAGTAGAATAAGCCCATGTTCATCATCCACCTCAGTATGCAATGGAAAAAAAACATATTCCTCTAGCGTTAAATCCGTATTTTTTTCAATTACTTGAATTAGGTCTTTATAGATGTATTTTACAATTGACTCTGTACCAAGACCAATTGCACCAATTGCGGTGGCGGAAGACTCACTTTTTGTCAATGAAAGAAATGAATCTCTCCAAATTTCCACATGGATACAAGGCTTGATATTTGATTCGACTCCAATCGCTTTTTGAAAACGCTTAAAAAGTTGTGGGTGAGCAATCCCCTGGACCCATTCATCTTGAATACCCAAAGCTCTTATTGCTTCCATCTCGTCTTCATTCAAGTGACCTCTCTCTTCTGAAAGATTATCCAAAAGTTGATCTCGAAAGATGGGGTTTTCAAGTTTAGAAATTACCGAAGTTAAATACCTTGGAAACCAGTCACTGTAGTACCCGTATTGGGTAGCGAAATCTTTTAACACTTCTTCCATATTTTCAAAATCACCATTTAAAAGTGCATTGATATAAGGATGATTAACAGCGCGATGCGCTGTGGCTTCATTTAAAAGGGCTTGCATTGTTATAGTTTAAAGTCAAAGATTAATTCAAAATTACTTGAAACAAAGTGAAAGACAAACAAATTATTTGATAAAATTGTTCCCACTCATGCTCCTTTTTTAATTTCATTCCATTCTGACTTAATTATACTTAGCACCAAACTATCCCGCCTCATACCGTCAGGTTTTAAGCTATTGCTTCTCAAAATACCTTCTTCTTTTGCTCCTATTGATTTTAAAGCGGCTATGCTTTTTTTATTTTCGGTATCGGTTCGAAATTCAATGCGCTCAAATCCTAAAATTTCAAAAGTAAATTGTAGCATCAAAAATTTCACTGCCTTGTTTAGTCCAGTTCCTTGAAAATCTTTTCCATACCAAGTGTAACCAATTGACAATGATTTATCTTTTTCTTGAATACTGTAGAATCTAGTTGTGCCAGCATAAGAACTTGATGTTTTATCATAAACAATAAAAGAGTAATCTAATTCCATAGCTCTGTTTTCTAGAGCAGCATTGATGTAATTCCTTAATTGAACTTCATTTGCAGCTGTCATTAAAGAGTAGGTCCAAAGTTCATGCTCATTGATAGAGAATTTCAACAAATGATAATAATCGGATTGCTCAAGTGGACGCAATAAAACTCGATCATTTTCTAAAACGATGTTCTTCTTGAAATTTATCATCGACTATCTATTTGTTTAGTGAATTTATAAAAAACAAGCTTACCGAAATTAGTATCAATATGTCATTTGATTAATTTCTTTCAAAATTCAATCATACAAAATCATTACTTTCGCAAAAAAAATCAATGACAGAAGAAATAAAGGCAGTTAGTTACTGTGTAGGAATGAGTGTTGCTGGTAGTTTGATGCAACAGGATCTAGAGGGCATTTCGCCAGAAGTTATGGCACAGGCAATAACGGATATATTTGCAGGTAAAAAAACTGAGTATTCCCCAGAAACGGCAAATACAATTATCGAGGAGTTTTTGAAAAAGTCAGGAGAAGCGAAATTTTCATTGAATAAAGAGACTGGAGAAAAATTTTTGGCGGAGAATAAATTGAAAGAAGGAGTGCATACAACAACTTCAGGATTGCAATATGAAATCTTAACTGAGGGGATAGGAGCTAAGCCTTCATCTTCAGATACTGTTTCTGTGCATTACCATGGGACCCTTATTGATGGAGTAATCTTTGATAGTTCTATCCAACGAGGTCAACCGGCAACATTTGGTGTACATCAAGTTATTCCAGGATGGACAGAAGCACTGCAGTTAATGGCTACAGGAGCGAAATATAGGTTATACATCCCCCAGGAATTGGCTTATGGAGCACAACCTCACCCTGGTGGACCAATAAAACCATACAGTGCATTGATTTTTGACGTAGAACTTTTAGAGATTAATTAATGAAAACGATTTTATATTTTTCAATAGCTGCGGTTAGCTTGTTTTCTTGTGCAGGAAATGAGGAGGCCGAAGAGGCTAAAATAGAACTGAAGTCTCATAAAGACAGCCTTTCTTATGTTTTGGGAGCTATGAATGCTCGCACAATTGTTGGCACGCCAGATCCTAATATTGATCGCTTGGATTTAGAAGATGTTGCCGTTGGATTTAGTTTGAACTTAAACAAGAATAAACCCACTGATTGCGAATTGACTTTGACGAAACTATTTGGACCAAACTTTCAGGATTTTGATTCAACATATGCGAAAGAGGGTGCGGAATGTATTGGTAAGTTAACGGGATATGCATTTTATCAAGATTTGATTAAAATGGATGGTATTGCTCAAATAGATTTAAAAATGGCAACCGTTGGTTTCCGTCATGGATTATTAAAAAAAGATACCCTTCTTGCGGATGCTCAGAAACAATCATTGGTTCAAAATTTCTTGAAAGCAATGAATGAGAAAAATGGTCTGAAAATGTTTGCAAAAGCGAAAAAAATCAAAGGATCTCAAGTCTTTGAAAACGGTATTATAATGGAAACAGTTGCCGCTGGATCAGGAGGGAGTCCTTCAGCTACTGACGACGTGAAAGTAGAATATATTTTGACATCTGCAATTGGAGATACTATTCAAAGTTCTTATGCGATGAAACAACAAAGCGGTTCAAACGAGCCGGTTGCTTTAAAATTGAATGGTGGGGTAATACCAGGTTGGACATACATCGTTCCGAAGATGAAGAAAGGCGGTAAATACCGCGTTTATATTCCTTGGGATTTAGCGTATGGCGAGCAAATGGGAAAAGAATCATTATGTTTCCTTATCGAACTTGTAGACTTTGCAAAAGAGGGTTCTTTTGTTAAGCCACAACCACCTCAAATGGGAATTCCGCAAGGAAAATAATAATTTAAAGGAGCTGAAAAGCTCCTTTTTTATTCCTCTATATTTTCTGGGTTTTCAAATGAAGTTTCTCTCTTTATAAACCTCAAAGGAAAGAAAAAACTAATTCTGTAAATCATGGGAAGCCTTCTAACTATAGCTCCCGTATTAGGGTCTTTAATGGCTACTAAATAAGCATTTCGATACGGGCTGTTCAAACTATTGATTAGGTCATAGTATAGCCCTACATTGACACGGACAAGCTGATTGAATTCTTTGGAGAATCCGCCACAAACAAATACCGTTGGCACGTATTTCTTAAAAAAAGCATTTGGGTCAACATAAATGTTTTTGTTCCCCATTATTTCAGCTTCCAAGCCGCCAAACAATACATTGCCATATCTACCATGAGCAAAAAAACCTGCCCCAAAATTTGTATAACTAAATCCTATTGTATTGAATGAAGGAGTTGCCCAACCTCTATTGAATCGCAGAGAAGGACCAAAAATAAAATTTTCAGATGTTTTGAAACCGAATTTTGTCCCCATTCCAAAAGCTCCTCCTAAAGTAGAAGCACTTAAAAAGCCATCAACACCTATCTCAGTTCCTTCTAACATTTGTGCTTTCGCTGTTGTGAACTGCAAAGCAAAAAAACAGCTTATAAAAGTGATAAATTTCATTTTCATGGTGTAAAGATAAATTGATTTTAAGTTTTAAAAACTTTTTAACCAACGTTTCATGATAGATAAGTCCCATTATCTTTGATGAAAATTACAAAGGAATGCAATTGTTAGATGGAAGAATTACCGCTGAAGGAATCAGAAAAGAATTGGCTTTGGCTGTGCAGGAGCGCAAACGTAACGGAAAAAAGATTCCTCACTTAGCTGCAATTTTAGTTGGTAATGATGGTGGGTCACTAACATACGTAGGCGCAAAAGTAAAAGCATGCGACCAGATAGGTTTTGAAAGCACGTTGATCCGTTATGATGATTCTGTCCCTGAAGATATTTTGTTAGCCAAGGTTCATGCGCTTAACGAGGATAAAAGTATTGACGGCTTCATCGTTCAATTGCCTTTGCCAGCGCACATTGATGAGTTGAAAATCACACAAGCAATTGATCCCAAAAAGGATGTGGATGGTTTTCATCCAGTGAACCTTGGGAATATGGTGTTGAATCTTCCCGGGTTTTTACCTGCTACACCAGCGGGGATTCTTGAACTTATGAAACGGAATAACATTGAAACTGAAGGGAAAAATTGTGTAATTATCGGTCGAAGTAACATTGTAGGAACTCCTCTAAGTATCATGCTAGGTAGGAACGCAAATCCAGGAAATTGCACAGTAACACTTGCTCACAGTAGAACTCAAAATTTGCAGGAAATCTGTTTGAAGGCCGATATTTTAATTGCTGCAATTGGACAGCCAGATTTTGTGACAGCAGATATGGTCAGAGAGGGTGCAGTGATAATTGATGTAGGTACAACTCGTGTTGAAGATTTATCTCGCGCTAGAGGCTGGCGATTGAAAGGAGATGTTGATTTTGACAATGTGGCACCAAAATGTTCCTATATTACGCCGGTTCCCGGAGGGGTAGGGCCAATGACAATTGCCTCTTTAATGATTAATACATTGAAGGCAATGGAATTAAAAGGTAAATAGTTAAACCATAAATAAACAGAAAAATGAAAATGAAATCACTCTTAGGATTAGCGGCAGCCGCAATGCTTGTTTTAGGTTCTTGCGCAACGTCAAATGAAGTAAATGGTGGAGGAATCTTCCAAAAAAGAAAGTACAATAAAGGGTTTTATTGGAACAAAGGTACTCCTATCAATGAGTCAGCTACTACTATTAAAAATGAAAATTTGAAGGTAGAAGGCGTTAATTCGTTAGATGCATCTAGCAATGAAGAGAATTTAGGAAATGGAATAAGCTCAACATCTTTTAAGCCAACTACAACTGCTGATCTTGTTGACAATAGAGCAAAAGTCCAATCTCCAGAAAAAATAACTCAACATGCTGCAATGAATTCATTAAAATCGAATTCAATGTTAAAAAGGGCAGCCAATCCAATTAAAACATTAGCAGAGAAGCAGTCACAGTCCGTTAAAAAAGCTACAAGTCGAGCGAAAGTTCCAAGAAATGATGGTCAATTGGGAAATTTACTTGGAATAATTCTCTTGGTAATATTATTGCTGTTGTTATTTACTGTTTTAGATGCGTTACTTGGTGGCCTATTATCATGGATTCTCCGAATTGTAATACTTGTAGTCATTATTGTACTTCTTCTCAGACTTTTAGGAGCATTGTAAAGCATTGAAAAAGTGTTAAGAATAAGGAACTTTCGGGTTCCTTTTCTTTTTCACATTCGTTCTAAAGGGGTCTTTACACCATTAACTAATGTGTAGCAAGCAAGTTTATCTTTAAAAACGGAAGATTTAAAAATAGATTTGTTTAACAACATGCGCACACATTCCTGAATTCCTTCCACAATTGAAGGGTGTGGGTGGATCAATTCAGACAAGACTTCAATTGGCATATTTAGTTTAATTAACAATCCAACCGCTTCAATTGCAGTAGATGCATGTTCTCCAACAGCGCGCATTCCTAATATGCGCATCTCATCGTCATTCGTTACAATAATCTTGAAAAAACCTTGTGTTTTTCGCATGGCTATTGCCCTTGATATCAAAGAAAAATCAACTTTAACAACTTTGACCGGAATGTTCTGCTCGATGCATTGTTGTTCGTTCAAGCCTACGGCAGCAACCTCCGGATTCATAAACATGATAGTGCATATATTGTCGTAAGACAATCGGTCTAGCTTTCCACCAAACATTCTTTCAACCGCATGGCGTGCCTCTATTTCACCCATATTAACCAAGGCAATTCTTCCTGAGACATCGCCTACTGCATAAATATTCGGAACGTTGGTTTGTGTATCATCATCCCCAATATGGATTCCTCTTTTCGACATTTCCACCCCAGCATTCTCAATTCCTAAATTGTCCACATTAGGGACTCTTCCAATAGAAAGCAGGGCCTTTTCAACACGTATTGTTTCACGTTTTCCATCTGGGTAGGATAATTCATACTCTACTTCTCCATCTTTTTTCTCGAGTCGTTCTAGTTGAGCATTAGAATGGATTGTAACCCCTTTTGACATCATATTTCCTGCTACAAGCTTTGAAATATCTTCATCTTCAAATGGTAAAATGCGTTCTTGTCTATCAATAATATAAACTTTGGTCTTTCCAAAATTTGAAAAGATTGTAGCGTATTCGCAACCAATTACTCCAGCACCAACAATTACCAGACTTTTTGGGTAGTCATCAATAGAATCTATGCCATCACTAGTTAATATTATTTTTTCATCAACTTTAATGTTGGGCACAATCCTTGGTTTGCTTCCAGTTGATAGGATAATATTATCTCCCCAAATTACTTTTTGCTCTCCTTCGTGATCTATCGTAATTTCATTCTTAGAAATCAATCTTCCATATCCTCTCTCATACTTAAGCAAATTATTCATGCTCTCAGTTTGTAGCAACTTGATATGGCAGGAATATTGAAATTTACGCTCAAATACGGCTTCAGCAAGAATTTTCTTAACATCATTCCAAGGAATTTCATAAGCACTTCTTCCAGTTGAAACAATGGTTTCGTTTATACTTGAAACTTTATTTGCCACTTCCCAAAGAGTTTTGGAAGAAAGGGCACCATTATAAACACCCGCTCCCCCAACCTTGTCTTTTTCTATTAGGCAAACCTTTTTACCAAAATCTATGGCACGCATTGCAGCAGCATATCCTGCAGGACCACCTCCAATTACGATAAGGTCGAATTTCTCCATGTTTTATATACTTTCGCAGTAAATATAGGAAGATAACTTTTCATAATTTTAATTCAATAAACTTGAACCAGGAATATAAGGTAATAATCGAAAAAGTAAAAGCTGACAAGGATTCAGTTAAGAAGGCTTTTGTCAAAATGAAAAAGAAAAAACCGAAGGAAATAGATCAATTATTTCATTCAAGACACGAAACTTTTTTTCAAAAAAATAGTTGCCTTGATTGCGCTAACTGCTGCAAAACAACCTCCCCAATATTTCGAGATGTTGACATTAAAAGAATTTCAAAACAATTAAAAATGAAGGAATCCCAGTTCATTAATCAATTTTTAAGAATGGATGAGGAAAATGATTACGTGCTTATGAGTTCACCGTGTACTTTTCTAAATAATGATAATACTTGCAGTATATATCAATTCAGGCCCTTGGCATGTGCCGAGTATCCTCATACAAATAGAAAAAACATGAATCAGATCTTCGATTTGACACTAAACAATACAGAAATATGTCCAGCAGTAGCAACTATTGTTTCTGAAATTATTTTGGAGGTTTGAAGACAACTTTTTGATAGATTTGTTCGTCTTCTATAGCGTAACTCTGAATTATGAATATGAATCCAGCGAAATTTTTAATTCCGCTCTTCTTTTTAATTCCCATATTTTCTTTTACCCAGCGAGGTAAGGATGGTGATTATACAGCAACAGCAATTAATACCAATGTAAATTCCTACACTTATCTCACTGCAAACGCAACAGCTGGTGCATCTTCAATTACTGTAAATAGCAATAGTTTGCTAGGTGGTGCATTTTCTTCTTCCTTGTCCCAAGGAGATTTACTATTAATCATTCAAATGCAGGGGGCAACGATGGATATTGATGTTACTCCGGCAACACCAACAACGTCAGGAGGATGGGGAGGTAATTATACTAAGCCTGCCGCTTATTTATGGGATTTTGATTGGATGCTGAACATTACAAAACTGGCAGCTTGGGGAGCGGTATCTAGCTATAATAATGCAGGCAAATTCGAACAAGTTGAAGTAAGTGCAGTTTCAGGGGCTACTTCTATTACCTTAAATTGCGCTTTACAAAATAATTACTCAAATTCTGGTCATGTTCAAGTTCTGCGTATTCCAAGGTTCAATAATTTAACTGTGAATACTTCAGCTTCAATCACACCGTCAAGTTGGAATGGCAACACAGGTGGTATCGTTGCTATTGAAGTGAATGGTAATTTAACATTGAATGCAAGTTCTAAGATTTCTGCCAATGGAGCCGGTTTCAGGGGAGGTTCAACAACCTCACCAACAGCTCAATCTGGTTCACCTGGGACTTGCTCTGTGCATACGAATGGAACGGGAAACGGGAGTACTCAACTTGGAAGCACATCTGCCGGAGAAGGAGGTCGAAAAGGAGAAAGTATAGGAGGTTTTAATACAGAATATACAACTTTATATTCAGCATATGGAAGAGGTGCTCCTGCTAATGGCGGCGGTGGTGGGGGGTTTCAAAATTGCGGTGGCGGTGGCGGATCAAATATTGGCACTGGAACTTATACAGGTAAAGGTGTTCCTTCAACTACTGTAGCCAATTCAGTTTGGAACCTTGAGTCAGCTGGATTTGCAGGATCTTCCAGTTCTGGTGGTGGAAGAGGGGGGTATGCCAATTCAAATACAGATCAAAATGCAACAATCACAGGTCCAAATAGCACCGCATGGTGTGCAACATCAACATCTTCTGATGCTAGAAAAGAAAATGGAGGTTTTGGTGGCCACCCCTTGACTTACGATGCTACTCGACTTTTCATGGGTGGCGGTGGCGGTGCTGGAGATCAAGATCAAGGTCAAGGTGGATCCGGCGGTGCAGGAGGTGGACTTGTATATTTAACTATCTATGGTTCAATTTTAGGCACTGGAGTAATAGAAGCGGATGGTGCAGTTGGAAGTAATTCTAACCCAAATTCTCAAATACCAGGGTTTGGTCAACTCAAAGGTAATGATGGAGCCGGCGGTGGCGGTGGCGGCGGTTCAGTTTTTATTAAAAATTTATCTGCAATACCACCAGAAGTGACTATTAATGCTAGAGGAGGGAACGGTGGAAATCATGCTATTTCTGTTGGTACTTTTGCAACAACTGAAGGAGAAGGTCCTGGAGGAGCTGGTTCTGGGGGTAATATTACATTGGGTTCTTTATCAAGTTCTTCTCAAAATATTAATGGTGGAACAGCGGGGACATCAAATTCTTCTCAACTTTCTGAGTTCACATTCAATGGGGCAACAAATGGCGCCGCTGGTGTGTCAGGACTAACCACCTCGGTTTATGATATCATTCCAACTAATGTAAATCTTTGCGGTGGTAGTTCAACAACTTTGACAGTATCTATTGTAGGAGCATCCCCAGGAGCGCTTAGTTGGTATACGACTCAATTTGGGGGATCAGCAATTGCTTCAGGAAATTCCTATACAACTCCTATTTTGACATCAACGACCACATATTATGTTGGAATATGCCCTGGTTCATTTAGAGTGCCTGTTTCTGTGACTGTAAATCCTCAACCTACAGTCGCAGGAGCCGTTAATATAGTTAATCCAAGCTGTATTGAAGCAGGAAGTATTAGCGGTTTAACTGCAAGTGGTGGAACAGCGCCATACCAATATGCTTGGAATGGCGTATCATCATCAAGTATTAATCATAACAATTTAATTGCTGGTGCATATACTTTGACCGTAACAGATGCCGGTGGCTGCACGGCTACGAGTGGCCCCTATACTTTAACTGGAACTTCAGGGCCAATTATTGATGCAAGTGCAGTGAATATTCAAAATGTGAATTGCTCTGGTGGACTTGGTTCTATCTCGGGAATTACTGCGACAGGAACAGGTCTAAGTTATGGATGGACGAACTCCGGTGGTTCTGCACTTAATGCATTGGGACTTTCAGCTGGTAACTATGCACTGACAGTTACTGACAACAACAGTTGCACTGCTTCTGCTGGACCTTTCAATGTCGGTACAGATACTGGACCTACTTTGGATGAAACAAATGTTGTTGCGACTGATGCGACTTGTGGTAACAATAATGGTTCGATTACAGGTATCGTTGCGTCTGGTTCGTCTTTAACGTATAGTTGGAATGGAATATCTTCATCTTCTGCGGATGCAAGTGGTTTGTCGCAAGGTACATATACTTTAACGGTGACTGACGGCGGTGGTTGTGCAGTTTCATCAAGTCCGATAACAGTGAATGCAATTGCCGGACCTTCAATAGATATTGCTTCAATTGTTGTATCAGACGAAAATTGTGGACAGTCGAATGGATCTATTTTAGGTATGGATGTATCTGGAGGTACTCCAGATTATTCATATGCATGGTCAGGGACTTTGCAAACCAATTTGGATTTAGTGGGTATCTCTCAAGGATCATATATTCTTACCGTTTCGGATCAAAATGGATGCACAGCCAGTTCATCTGCAATTGCAATTTCAAATATTGCCGGCCCATCAATTAATGAGACAGCTGTTTCTGTAAGTAATGTTCTATGTGATGGAACGTTAGGTTCTATCGTTGGAATAAGTGATACAGGAAGCGGAAACTCTTATAGTTGGACAAATGGAGGTGGAAGTTCATTAAACGCATCAAATTTATTACCAGGCAACTATATTTTAACTATTACTGATAATAGTGGCTGTGCAGTTTCATCCTCTCAGTATTTAATTGCCGCTTCGGTTGCGCCATCCATTGAT
>CAMATR010000020.1 GCA_945861175.1 Chitinophaga pinensis
CATTCCCCATTTTCTAGCGTTATGATACCACCGAGTACTTCGGTGGTTTTATTAATACCTGCTAATTTCAAGCATGCATTATTTGCCAATAAAGCATGACCGTCAATTCTGAATAGGCAGACAGGAGTATTTGGATAAAGTTTATTTAGTTCTTCATTGTTTGGAAATGTTTTTTCAGTCCAAAGTGATTGGTCCCACCCGCGTCCAACAATAAATTTACGTTGATTTTTAGACTGGTATTTTTCAACTTTTATGATCATTTCTTCTTCAGAATGGCATCCAACAAGGTCAGCACTCAACAATTGATTAGCATAGGAGAGGATGTGCCCATGACAATCTACAAAACCAGGATAAATTTCCTTCCCACCAGCATCGATTTCTTCTTCAGCACTGTATCTATTTAAAATCTGTCTCTCCGGACCAACTTCTATTATTCTGCCATCCTTAATAGCCATGGCTTCTTGCAAATGGTCGCTTTCATCCATTGTATGAATTTCAGCGTTATGAATAACAAGGTCTACTGATTTTCCTTTGTAACAAGAGGAGGAAAGGCTCATTAGAACAAGAAAGTAAATGGATATGCGAAAAGTCATGATCGTTTTTTTTCAAAGATATGAATAGCCAGGAATTAACTCAAAGAAACAATTCCCAATTTGGGCTGATTTCTATGAATGTTTCGTGGGAGATTTCCTATCTTTGCGCCTTGTAAAAACAAACAATTAATGGAAACTCCAAAGACATACGAACCTCAGAGAGCAGAAGAGAAATGGTACGCACATTGGATGGAAAAAGGATATTTTCATTCTGTTCCTGATGAAAGAGAACCATACACGGTTGTTATTCCACCGCCAAATGTGACTGGGGTATTGCACATGGGGCATATGTTGAATAATACGATTCAGGATGTTTTGGTGAGACGTGCACGTATGCTTGGAAAAAATGCTTGTTGGGTTCCAGGAACTGATCATGCTTCGATTGCTACTGAAGCTAAGGTGGTTCAGAAACTTCGCCAAGAAGGGATTCGTAAGGTAGATTTAACGCGCGAGGGATTTTTACAACACGCTTTTGAATGGAAGGATAAGCACGGCGGAATCATCTTAGAGCAGTTAAAGAAACTTGGCGCTTCTTGCGATTGGGATAGAACGAGTTTCACAATGGATCCTGAATATTCAGAGTCAGTATTGAATGTATTCATTGATTTGCATAAAAAAGGAAAGATCTACCGAGGTGTGCGAATGGTGAACTGGGATCCCGAAGCACTGACAGCCCTTTCAGATGAAGAAGTTTTACATAAGGAAGTAAATTCAAAATTATTTTATGTTCGCTATAAAATTGCCGGTAGCGATGATCAGTGGTTGACGATTGCGACAACTCGTCCAGAGACTATTCTCGGAGATTCTGCGATTTGTATCAACCCAAATGATGAGCGATTCAAACATTTACATGGTAAGCATGCGATTGTGCCAATTGCTAATAGAACGATTCCAATCATTTTGGACGAGTATGTAGACATGGAATTTGGAACGGGATGTTTAAAAGTAACTCCTGCCCATGACACCAATGATTATGAATTGGGTAAAAAGCATGGAATAGAAACCATCGATATTTTTAATGACAACGGAACTTTGAATGAGAAAGGAATGCACTTTGCAGGAATGGATCGATTTGAGGTCAGAAAAGCTATTGAGAAAGAACTTTACGATAAAGGATACCTCGTAAAAACAGATGATCACATTAATAAAATTGGATTTTCTGAAAGAACGAATGCAGTAATTGAGCCTAAATTATCCTTGCAATGGTTTGTGGACATGAAAGAATTGTCGAAACCGGCTTTGGATAACGTTATGAATGGAAATATTAAATTCCATCCAGAGAAATTTAAAAACACATATAAGCATTGGATGGAGAACATCAAGGATTGGTGTATTTCTAGACAATTGTGGTGGGGACATCAAATTCCCGCTTGGTACTATGGCACTACATCTGAAGATTTTGTCGTTTGCAAAACGATAGAAGAGGCAGTTGAATTGGCAACGGTTAAATCAGGTCGAACAATTACTCCAACTGAGCTGAAACAAGACGAAGATGTTTTGGACACTTGGTTTTCAAGTTGGTTATGGCCAATTTCCGTGTTCAATGGCTTGACGGATCCGAATAACAAAGAAATTAAGTAC
Organism: Chitinophaga pinensis; assembly: GCA_945861175.1. GTDB lineage: Bacteria > Bacteroidota > Bacteroidia > Flavobacteriales_D > Crocinitomicaceae > M0103. The sequence continues at coordinate 2,175 of CAMATR010000020.1, forward strand.
TATTATCCAACAAATGATTTGGTAACTGCTCCTGAGATCATGTTCTTTTGGGTTGCTCGTATGGTCATTGCAGGTTATGAGTATTTGGGAGATCTCCCGTTTAAAAATGTATACTTCACGGGTATTGTAAGAGATAAATTAGGCAGAAAAATGTCTAAGTCTCTAGGAAATTCGCCGGATCCTCTGGATTTGATTGAAAAGTACGGTGCAGATGGTGTGAGGTTAGGGATTTTGATTTCTTCTCCAGCCGGAAATGACTTGCCTTTTGATAGTTCGCAGTGTGAGCAGGGTAGGAATTTTACCAATAAAATTTGGAATGCCTATAGATTGGTTAGTTCTTGGGAAGTTAGAGAAATGGATCAGCCAAAATCATCAACGAAGGCAATCGAATGGTTTGAAGCTAAATTCAATAAAGAGTTAGCTGAGATCAACGATTTATTTGACAAATTCAGAATTTCAGAGGCATTAATGGCCATTTACAAATTGGTTTGGGATGACTTCTGCTCGTGGTATTTGGAAATGATCAAACCTGGTTATGAGCAGCCAATTGATAAAAGTACTCTAGAGGCATCAAAAGATTTTTTTGAACGAATTTTAAAACTCATTCATCCATTTACTCCTTTTGTTTCCGAAGAATTATGGCATTTAATTAGAGAACGAAATGAAGGAGAAGACATCATTATTTCGGCATGGCCCAGTGTTATTAAGTCAGATTTGGAAGTGCTAAATCAATTTTCAATAGCTGAGGAAGTAATCACTAATATTCGCAATGTACGAAAGCAAAATAACATTGCTAATAAAGTTAAAATGGAATTGATCATCAAGAAAAACACAGAAATGGATTCGAGTTTTGATCCTGTTATTCTTAAGATGGGGAATCTTTCTTTACTTGAGTACAGCGCTGAGAAGGTAACAAATGCTAATTCTTTTTTAGTCTATTCAAATGAGTATTTTATTCCTTTTGGGGAAAGTGTTGATATAGATTCTGAGAAGAAGAAATTAAATGAAGAGTTAGAGTATACGAAGGGCTTTTTGATCAGTGTACAGAAAAAACTTAAAAACGAAAAGTTCATGGCTGGTGCCCCTGATCAAGTAGTTATAATGGAACGTAAGAAGGAATCAGATGCCTTGAATACAATTGCCGTTTTAGAAGATAAATTAGCTTTTTTAAAGTAAGTAATTCGTTAGCGGTTAATTTAAATTCAGAAAAACTAGCTACTTTTTAAAAGGTGTCTCTAGACAAAAATAGATTTTAAGGATTTCTACTTATTTCTTCTTGTAGAGCATTTCTTGAACTGTATTTCGAGAAATTGAGTGGTAATTATTTTTCCCTTTTTCGAAAACTTCACGAGCCCATTTTAAATTTTCTGGAGATTTAGACAATTCTTGATAAATAGGTGCAATGTACTTTCTTCTTCCAATTTTCAATAAGAATTTCTCAATCGATGGACGCAATTCTACATAACCACTTTTTATTCCAAGAAGATACCATTCGAAAATGATTTCAGAGTTCCCCCAATCTTTAAAATTCAGGTTGGCATCCAATCTTTTCAGCAGTTTAACATCAATTTTTTCTGGTAGTTCCCTAATAAAAAATTGCCATTCTTGCGTAATGTATTTACTTCTATCAAGCCTAATAATCTGCTTCTTACGTTTCTTCCTCCCATTGATTTTTAACCATTTCACTTCTTCAAAAATGTTCTCTCCATTTTCAAAACGTTTTGCAAGTTGTTGAACATTATCGATTCGAGTAGAATGGATGGTGTAGCAATTTTTAGGAAGGCCTTCCTTGTAAATCCATTCTTCAGCATTGAAATCTGAATCATTTGGCTCTAAGAGATTTACTTTTAAATAATCTACAAAGAGCTCGGTATTAACGGTTTTAAAAGCATAAGTTTTAAAGTAAGATCTTAAGAATTTATCAAATTTTTCCCTTCCAATTTCTTTTTCCAAGGTTTTTAAAAAGAAAGCTCCTTTTGTATAAGCGATACTGGTCATTCCATCATCTGGATTTCGACCACTTAATTTTAACTTTAGTTTTGTGTCTTCGGGATGATCACTTTCAGAAATATATTGTATTTCATTGTGCAATTCTTGTAATTCGACTTGCGCCAAGATATCTGAAATTTCTTTGCCGTAAAGCGATTCCATGATACGATTCTCGAAATAAACTGTGAATCCTTCATTTAACCAGAAATCATCCCATGAGCGATTTGTAACAAGGTTACCGGACCAAGAATGGGCCAATTCATGAGCAATAAGAGAAACGAGGCTTCGGTCACCTGCTAAAACGGTAGGATTAACAAATGTTAATCTAGGATTCTCCATTCCTCCAAAAGGAAATGAATAAGGGAGCATAAGCAAATCGTATTGGCCCCATTGGTATTTACCATATAGATTTTCGGCTGCGTTAATCATTTTCGGTAAATCGATGAATTCACTAGAACACTGTCCGATTAGCTCTGGTTCTGAGTATATACCGCAGTTTTCACCTAATTTTTTATAGGTTAAATTTCCAACAGCAATAGCGATGAGGTAGCTTGGAATCGGCTGCTCCATTTTGAATTCATAAATTCCTTTTTTATCAGTTTTTATTGGATTTTCTGCACTCATTACTGGCAATAATCCTTCTGGTACTGTAACAGAGGCTGAATAAGTAATCCGATTGGCCGGCGAATCTTGCAGCGGTATCCAAGATCTTGTAAGAATAGCCTCCCCTTGAGTGTACATGAAAGGATGTTTTTTCCCGGATGTTAACTCTGGGGATAGCCAATCAATTGCTTCTGTTTTTTCGGTGGTTTTATAATAAATATTGATGAGAGTAGTCTTGGGATCAATTTTTACCATTAATGGCTGTCCAAGAATTGAATCTTTATCCCACTGTCCTATAATAAAATCGGTTTCTTTTTCCTGACCTTTTTTTCCTAGTGTAATCTTTTGGATGTCAAGCGCTTTAATATCAAAAATAGCTGTATCAGTGCCATTGTTAATCATTTCATGACGTGCAATGCCATAAACTGTTTTGTTCTCAAAATTGACATCTAAATCAATATGAAGGTGCTTTGTTCGAATTTTATTGATGTTCGAATAGCTATGATTGTCAAATACGGAATCAGCAAAAACTTCAGTCGGACTGACAGATTTTTTTGTTTCACTATCACATGCATTTAGGATAAAGACAGTGATAAGTAATTGAAAATAGAGATAAATCGATTTCATTCATTCTTGGATTCCTGCAAAAATAATCGTTTTTTTAAGGTAATCCCTACCATTTCGGGCTTTTCTAGCTATTCTGAATAGTCGAATTCACATGTATATAGGATGATTCTGACAACCAGTGCTTTATTAAATTCCAAGAAGAGAGGGTTGTTTTTGTGAAAATAGAGATGAAGCTTGTTTAATTCTGAGTTCTGTTGTAAATTTACGCCCTCATGAAACCAAAATATTAGTATGGGACTGTCCTATCTACTACGAATAATTCTATTAGCCTGCTTTGTTGCATGTCTTTTTCCAACACATTTTTTTGCTGCAACAATCACATCTACTCCAACAGGGGGTAATTGGTCTTCAGCTACCACATGGATTGGTGGAGTTGTTCCAACAACGAATGATGACGTAATAATTGTCACAGGTGCTACCGTAACAAGCACTACAACCAATGATGTATGCCGTGATGTAAGTGTTACTGGTACACTCAATTTTTTGAATGCTTCCAGGGTTTTGAATGTTGGAAGGAATCTCACACTATTTAATGGTGGTACAATTCACTCTGGCTCTACTACCGGAACGCTGAATGTTTTAGGAAATGTGATCATTGGTTCAGTTTCAACCGATGTGTTGACTATTGGGAGAGTTAGTCTCTACGTTTCAGGGTCGACTGAAGTGAATGGAAATGCAAAATTCATTAGTGCTTTAGGGGGCAAGAATTTCACGGGGAACGTTATCATTAATAATGGTGGACAACTTTCATTTACTGCTGCTGAGACATTAACATTAAGTGCAAACCTATTAACATCTGGTAATATTACAATCGGTGGAGGAGGTGTTGTTGGTATTATCAATTTAACTGGCGATTTTTCATTGGGCAGCGCAGGAACTGCAATTTTGGGAGGAATAACACTAAATATAACTGGCAGTGTCGTTATTCCCGGCGCTGCTATTCTTGATGCTAGTGCTGGGACGAATACACTGACATTAGCGGGAAGTTGGTTGTCTACGAGCAATGCTTCAGTTCCATTTTTGTGCGGCTCCACATTAATTACTCTGAATGGAACAGCTGGCACTCAGCAAATTGCTTGTGCCGCGACTTCTGGTGAAACATTTAATAACCTTACAATTAATAATACTTCATCATCAACTTTTGGTATTCAGTTTTTAAATCATGTTAATGTTTCAGGTGTTTTAAATTTGACAGCAGGTAATATTGATTTGAAGGGAAAGAATCTGAATTTAAATGGGGCACCTATAGCAAGTCAATTATCCTATTTTACAGCTGGAACAATTAAAAATTCAGTTGCTGGTGGAGCAATCAACATTACAGATGTGAACAATTTCAAAAGCATCTATTTTAGCGGGACGAATTTTGGCGACAATGTTAATGGAGTGCCAATTACCTGTGTTACCAATGATTCCTACTTTCATGTTGGCGTATTTTATGGGACAGTAAACTTCACTAAAACGGGAACAGGAATAAACTACAGTAATGGAGGATGTACTTTTTATGGTCCTTGTACTTTTAGTACTACTGCTAGCTCGCAACAATGGATGCTTGGTAATATAAACCCCGATATTTATTACAATGCAACATTCAATCATTACACTGCGAATGGTTCAAATTTTACTGTGGCGCGACAATCTTTAGGAAATCAGTTTTATGGTACAACTACTATTTATTCTGAATCTCAAGGAGGCTTTTTTGTTGGTAGAGGCAATGTTGCTTCGAATTGCAGTGCTGTTTTTCACGGGCCAGTTGTGGTTACTGTTGCTGGAACTGGTAATGCTTATTTTGGAGAAAGTACAGCCACATCGCAAAGCACCATTACTTTCCAAAGTACTCTACAACTAAATTCTACACCAACCTCCACTGGTGATATTTACATTGGGAATTCCCCGTTGTCAACAATTAATTTTACTGCTACAGGACAATTGATAGATGGCACCCTTTCTGGTGCTACAAATGTTTATTTGAATAAAGTGACACAAGTTGGAACATTAAGTCAAACCTGCACGAGCACAGCCGCATCTTCAAGTACATTTGTCATTGGATGTGGCGCAACTATTTCAGCTGCTAACATTGCACCTTGTGTTTTTAATGGTAGTGTCAATATCACCTCTCCAAACATTAACATTTGCGGAAGTACTTTCAATGGATCCAGCAATTCATTTCAAACAAATGGAACTGCAAGTCAGAACTGTTATGGGGGAAATACATTTGCTTCTGGTACGAGTTCAACCTTTTTTAACAATGGACCTGGCAACTGGCGTTTGGCGAATTTTGTGGCAGATGATTACAATGGAAATGTTATTTATCGTAGAGCTTCTGGATCAGGCTTTTTAAGTCCTGCCTACAATACCAACTGCACTTATGCCGGAAATATTACTGTATTTAGTTCATCAGATTCCTTGGATTTTGCGAATTCTACAAATGGTCGAGTTACAATTGATGGCTCAAGTTCCACTTCTTTAATTAACGCAAGTGCGAAAGGATGCTCCATTAAAAGATTAACTATTAATAAGACAGGTGCAGCAACGTTCACGCTAAATAACCGTGTTGCGATGCCAACGGGTGGTAATCTTACTTTGATAAATGGTGTTGTGAATGCAGCTAGTGCGACACTTTATTTAATGGATGAATCGGTTACTGTTAATGCCACTATGAATGCTGGAGCTACGAGCTACATCAATGGCAAAATGAGGTATGATGTGTCGACAACAACAAATCAAACACTTAATTTTCCTATTGGTAAAGGTTCAGACTGCAGGCCGTTCATTCTATACATGAAGCATTCCGGAAATACCTCTTACAGTTATGTTGGGGAGCTTTTTAATTCGTCAGCAGAGGATTTGTCATGGTCAAAACCAGCTACAGTAAGTACGGTTTCTTTAGCGCATTACTGGGATATCAAAAGGTACTTGACGACCAATCAAGCAACTGAAGTTCCTTCAACACTGTTGAGTGGGAATCAATCCGTTCAATTTTTCTATGGTCCAAATGATGGGGTGATCGATCCAAGTGGTATATCTATATGCAAGAACACCAATCTTGCACCAACTTCATGGGTAGACATTGGTGGGGTAGGCACGGCTCCGGGAAGTGGCAGTATAACATCAACATCTACTCCAACTGCTTTTAATTCATTTAGCAGATTTACAATTGCAAACAAAACAGGAAGCTTTAATCCATTGCCAATTGAATTGGTAGATTTTACAGTTGAACGCGAAGGAGAAGTTGCATTGATTAAATGGGAAACAGCGACAGAAATAAACAATGATTATTTTACACTAGAAAGGTCGAAGGATGGCGTTGCATATGAAGTTATCGCTGTTATTCAAGGAGCTGGGAATTCAACGAATGAAATCGAGTATCGTTTCATAGACGAGTTTCCACTTGCCGGAATTTCCTATTATCGATTGAAACAAACTGACTATAATGGAAACTACACCTATTCGGACAAGAAATCAATTTACCTTGAATCTGAAACAGAAATGCTGATTTATCCAAATCCTAGCAATGGAAATGTAGTTCACATCGAATTAAATGGGGGTACAGAAAAAGATTTAAACTATCAAGTTTTGAATATGAATGCGCAGCTAGTGCATGCAGGGAATTTGAAAGCTGAATTGAATAATGAAGGGCTGTTCCAAATTAATTTTGAGGAAAAGCTGCAAAGTGGAATTTACCTTTTAAAAGTTGATCTTGGAAACAAATCTTTGGTAGAAAGAATAATCATTGATTAATCCAAATTTCAGCTGACCTCTTTTCGTTCACTCAAGTATCGAATAATTTCAGCGGCTCCCATTAATCCAAAGAGTGCAGGCATATAACTTATTGTTCCGTAAAAAGACTTTTTGAAGTTAAGGCCATTTGTCATCTTTAAGGAATCTTTTTTCTGAAGTTCAGATGAGAAAACAACTTTGATATTTCTGTAATCGACTCCGACTCGTTTCAATCTTTTCTTGATATGACTGGCTAACTTGCAATTGTGTGTGTTTTTCAATAAGGTGACTTGCACTCTTGTGGGGTCAGTTTTTCCGCCGGCCCCCATGCTGGAAATGATTTTAATTTTTTTTCTTCTGCATGCAATGAGCCATTCCAATTTAGGTGTGACTGAATCAATGCAGTCTAGGACGTAATTTGGTTGATAGGTGTCAAGTAATTCCCAAACACGCTCAGGTAGAACGAATTCTTCAATAATATTTAATTTCAGCGATGGATTGATGTCTTTCAAGCGTTCGCCTAAAACAACAGCTTTGTTTTTTCCAATTGTTGAATTCAGTGCCGTGAGTTGTCTGTTTTTATTTGTCGGATCAAAAACATCTCCATCAATAATGGTCATGGTACCCACACCTGATCGGGCTATGAATTCACCCGCATACGATCCGATTCCTCCTAATCCAACAATTAACACATGTGCCTTTTGCAGGCGCTCCATTTTTTCTTTGCTCAATAGCAATTCTGTTCTTTCGAGCCAATTGTCCATTTCTTAAAGGTCCTTTTAAAATTTTGTTCAACGATACTTTCAAGTTCCTGCAAAGTTAGTTGTTTCAATGCTGCGGCTTTTTGATAAATGGCTTTTATTTCAATTTCGGAATTATCTGTTTCAAACAGAAGATTTTGATTTGGAATCTGATTTAAACATTCTTGTAAAGAAGGATTATTTAAAATTGACGCTCCAATGCTAATCATCATATCTTCAGAAATTAGTTTGTCGAGCAATGATGTTTTGTTGAATCCATGGAAAATCCACGGCTGTTTGGGATTAAGATTTTTTCTTATTTGAACAATTTCTGAAAAAGAACGCACGCAGTGAATGATCACGGGCAATTGGAGTTGTTCAGAAATAAGAAGTTGAGCCTCGAATACTTCTTGCTGAATATCAAGTGACGGACCAGTTAGTTTATCTAGACCACATTCTCCAATAGCAATGCAATGTTCATGTTCAGCAAGTTTGACTAGACCTTTTATTTTTGAATTAAATTGCGCTGACTCCCATGGATGTATTCCAGCTGAAAAAAAAGAATCGTCCAAAATAGCTTCATTCGACTGAAGAATCTGGATGGTTTCTGGTTGCTTTATATGACTGTGAACATCGAAAATCATGGAGGCTAAGATATTAATCAAATGACCACTAATTGAAATATATTTTATATTTTCACGCCTCGAAACTATTATACACTTATGGAAAAAACAGCTCAGAACGGTCACCCAAAAGGTTTGTGGTATTTATTTGGAACGGAAATGTGGGAACGTTTCGGTTATTATTTGATGCTCGGAATTTTCTCTCTGTACATGATTGATGGATGGAACAACGGAGGAATGGGATTCTCTCCAGAGAAGAAGTCGGATATATATGGTACTTATCTGGGATTGGTTTATTTAACACCTTTTATCGGTGGACTTTTAGCTGATAGAATTTTGGGTTATCGGCGATCAATAATAATTGGTGGTTTGATGATGTCAGCAGGTTACTTTTTGCTATCAGTACATTCTGTAACGTCATTTTATATGGCTTTGTCGCTTATCATTCTTGGAAATGGTTTCTTTAAGCCTAACATCTCTACGCTTGTTGGTAATTTGTATAGTACGGATGAAATGAAAGACAAGAAGGATGCAGGATATAACATCTTCTACATGGGGATTAATATTGGAGCATTCATCTGCAACTTTGTTGCCGCATACATGCGAATTAACTACGGCTGGGGACATGCCTTTGCAGCTGCGGGTGTAGGAATGTTAGTTGGTATTGCTATTTTCTTGATTGGAACAAAACACATTAAACATGTGGACATTGTTAAGCCAGTTCAAGAAGGTGATATGTCAACACTTAAGATTCTTAGTTACACTGTGCTACCAATGTTTGTTTTTGGTGTTTTGGGATACATTATTCCAGGTAATTTTTTGGGTTCAGATACGAATGATGCCTTTATCATCGGTTGTCTGCCAGTTATCGCTTTCTTTATCTATTTAGCTTTTTCTGCAGAAGTGAAAGAGAGCCGAGCAATTAAAGCTTTATTAGCTGTGTTTACTTGTGTGATTTTATTCTTTGCTATTTTTCACCAAAATGGCGATGCATTAACTGTTTGGGCGGAGGATCATACCAACCGTAACATGTCTGAAAGTGTAGCGCAAACTGCTGATAAAATCGGTATGGCGCAGGTTGTAGAAAACTCACCAATAGTGCAATCAGATGAAAAAACCTTCGAATCTTCACTATTGCTTCTTAATAATATCGGTGCTAGTCTTCCAAGTGAATCTAAGGAGGAGCTTACTGCCGTTAAGGAATTTGGAGGGAAAATTGAAAAGATTGAAAAATCTAACATGTATTTTAAAACGCTCAAGGATAATGAGAAACCTAGTTTAACATCAATACCGAAATCGGCAATATTAGATAGTAATATTATCAAAAGTAACCTTAACGAGAATGAACGTAAAGTTTTATTGACAATTTTTTCTACTCCGAAAAATCAACTGCCAGATGTGTTAGCTGAGAAATCTAGTTACGATTATTATTTAAATAAATCTAAAATTGTTTTAGATTCACTGGGAAAGGAAGCTTATAAAGAAGCCAGACGTGCTGATAAAAAAAATATTTTAAAATCAATTGATTCAATAAATCAACAAACAAGATTGGCATCGTTTGTAAAAAATAATATCGATGAATTTAAATCTGCGCCGAAAATATCAGATCTTAAACTATACTCTACCGAATTGTATCAATCTATTAACCC
>CAMATR010000021.1 GCA_945861175.1 Chitinophaga pinensis
ATCAAATTTTAGGAATGCAGATTGAGGTGCATGCGTAAGATGATTCAATTTGAAATAAGCGTCTAACAAATACTCTACCACTACATTTTCACTAAAAAATTCCTGGCAAAAATTAATCTCATAGATATCTCCTTTTTGAAGATGATCCTTTAATTTAATTACCGTTGCAATATAGTCTTCTTTGGAAATTCTTGACTGAAACTCAAAGTTGTGTTTGTGGAAATTGCAATCAGTTTCCTCCTCAAGAATCATGTTTACAAACTCAAGACTTTCTGCTGATTTTTCACCTTGAATGAATTCAAAGTTTTCATGATTCATCCTCACCACATATTCAGGAATCCAAAAGAAAAGTAGAGGGAATTTAGCTCCGTCTTTGTTTTCAGCCTTCAGATTGTGTAATTGTTCTTTAAGATCATAACTGAAATAACCGAACTTATATTCACTGTCATTTCGCTCAAGAAAGGTCACAAAATCATTGATATTTCCTTTCGAATCAATTAATAATCGATCTTTCTCTCCAAAAGCAAGAATACTGCTTCCATCATTACTGTTTAAATACGCAACTGAAGAATACATGGTGCTAAAATAGTAATAAGACTACATTGAATTTCACTTGAATTAATGTCTTAATTTTAACTTTTCATTATTTAAACATAAATCTCCTCCATTGTATTCGTTACTTAAACTGATTGTTGGCTTAAGCATTCGACTTTATTATACAAAAGTAAAGATCAAGAACCGTCAATATTTAGTAGATGAAGGTCCTGTAATTATTATAGCCAATCATCCCAATACTTTAATGGACGCATGGATGATCGGTCATGTTTGTAAACAGCCAATCCATTACATGGCGAAGAGTTCATTTTTTAGTTCACCCTTAAAAAAAAGACTTTTAAACAGCCTAAATATGATACCAATTAATCGCAAATCTGATGGGAATGTTGAAGGAATTTCAAATAGTGATTCATTTGAGGCATGCTACAAAATATTAGAAGAAGGAAAGACTTTAGTAATCTTTCCAGAAGGCAGTAGTTTCCAAGAAAGAAAACTTAGAGAATTGAAATCCGGTGCAGCACGCATTGCCCTTGAAGCTGAGCGACGGAATGGTGGGAAATTGACTTTGAAAATTATCCCTGTCGGAATTTATTACTCGCAAGCAGAAAAATTCAGAAGTTCGGTAATGTTAACCGTTGGCCAAAGTATAGGAGTCACAGAATTAGTACCCGAATTTCAAACAAACAGTTCGCTTGCGGCGAAGAAACTAACTGAAAAATTTAGGATCCACCTTGAACGCGTGCTTGTAACTGCAGAGAATGAAGACCAAGAGGCAATGATTGAAACACTTTTTCAATTACTGAGAAAGAAAGAAGAGGCGCTAAACGTCGAAAAGGGAGCTGAATTCATGCAATCTATCAAAAGGAATGTCGAGGAAATCCAACTAATTGCACCTTATAAAATTGCAGAAATTCAACAATTGATTAAAACTGTCAAATGGCAACAGGAGAAATTAGCCATTCAAGCAGATTTTGTAAGTCGACGTTTCAGATCCAGGCTCTACATTATGCAGATCTGCTTATCTATTCTATTCCTGCTCTTTGGATTCCCCTTGTTTTTGTTTGGTTTCATTCACAACGCTATCCCCTATAAATTAACTGATTATCTCGTTCCAAAAATGACAAAATACGTCGAATACTATGCTGCCATGAATATCTTGCTGGCACTGGTTTTCTATCCGCTTACCTATTTTTGTTTTGTAGAGATTTTCACGACTTTATTTCATCCCGTATTTTTTGTAAAACTCATCTACCTATTTTCACTCCCATTTTCAGGACTTTATGCGCATTCATTTTTATATTACTTCAAAAGAATTGGACAGAAATGGCACTATATCTTTCTTATTTTCAAACAAAAGGAAGCGCTTAAAGAATTACAGGAGAATAAAAAATCTCTTGAGAAACTTATCAGCTTTTACTAAAAATGGCTACCCTATTCAGAGTAGCCATCTAAAAGTAAATTATTGAATTAGTTTGTTATTTTTTAATCTCATTGAGCTTCATTGCATAGCCTTGCATTAATCTGTAAAAAAATCCTGATTTGACTCTAGCTGTATAGAATTTTTTGTTGGCTCTATCAAAAATATGGAACGGTCTTGAACCAGAAAAACTAAAAGAAAATGAATCATCTTCATATAGCTTAATATCTGATGGCCCTTGGGAAAACACATACGGATAAAGCTCTAGATCTTGATATTCTTCATTTTCCTTTAAATCACCAAATGTTACATATTTTTTCTTTCCTGAATAAAATTTGTCAAACGCTTTCTTTGCATACCTATCGTATTGATCGTTTTGCCACATCATTATCAATAGGGTTTGGTCTTTACGAATAAAGCCCTCTGGAACTGTTTCTTTTTCAACTGATACACTTTTTTTAACGACTCCTCTAACAATAAGTCCTACACCGCATGAATTCAACATCATTGTTAATACGAAAACGAAGGCAACGGGAAGACCGTAAATTTTTGATTTTTTTTGCATATATTTTGTTTTGGTTGGGACAAAACTAGGGCAAATAAAATGTAAGCACCTGTTTTACTATTAAATGACAACAATTTTATCATTTTTAGTAAAATTCATTCAATCTTTAACAAAGTCTTCAAGTCTTCTAAAACAATAAGTGTATTCAAATACGATCCAATAGAACTAATAGAAAAGTCATTATATTCGCAATATGTGCGGCATAACAGGTTTTTTTGATCATCAATCCAATACTTCTTCGGACATTATCGAAAAAATGACCAACACAATGGTTCACCGCGGACCGGATGGTGGCTCAACAATTTTGCTGGATTCGAATGATGTAAAAATTGGTCTAGGCCATCGCAGATTAGCAATCATAGATTTGACGGATCATGGAAAACAACCCATGCAATTCCAATATCTTTGGATCACTTTCAATGGTGAAATCTATAATTACAAAGAGCTAAAAGCAGAATTAGAATTACTTGGTCACGCCTTTACAAGTCAATCTGATACAGAGATGATTTTGCATGCCTTCCTGCAATGGAAGGAAAAATGCTTGGATAAGTTCATCGGTATGTTTGCATTTGTGATTGTAGATCAATCGACAAGAAAAGTTTTTGCAGCAAGAGATCGAGCTGGAGTAAAACCAATTGTTTTTTATAAAAAGAAAGATCTTTTACTTTTTGGGTCAGAATTGAAAACGTTTCACCAACATCCCCGATTCGAAAAGGAACTCGATTCTTCAGCTATTGCTTTGTTCTTGCAGTATGGAAATGTTCCTGCACCACATTGTATTTTTAAGGATTGTTTCAAATTATTACCTGGACATTACCTGACTTACGATCTCTCCAATCAGCAGTTGGAAATCCAAAAATATTGGGACGTTTACAACGCCTACAATCAGCCCAAACTTGAATTGGGTGTCGAAGAAGCCAAGAAGGAAACCAAAACTATTTTGCAAAAAGCATTCGATTACCGCATGGTAGCGGATGTGCCAGTCGGTGTTTTTCTGAGTGGAGGCTACGACAGTGTTTCCGTTACAGCTTTACTTCAAAAAGATCGGACTGAAAAATTAAAAACGTTCACCATCGCTGTTCCAGATATCGGTCTGAATGAAGCACCCTATGCTGCAGATGTTGCAAAACATTTAGGAACTGATCATACAGAGATTAATTGCACACAGCAAGAAGCCATTGAATTAATTCCCCAATTGCCTCATTTCTACGATGAACCATTTGGCGACAGCAGTGCCATTCCAACGACAATGGTGAGTTTAATGGCCCGAAAACATGTAACTGTCGCACTGAGTGCTGATGGTGGTGATGAACTTTTTGCGGGCTACAATCGCTATGATTACCTCATGCGGCATGGATCTAAAATCGCTAATATGCCAAAACTGGCAAGAAAGGCGATTGCACAGACAATGGAGTTGTTGCCTGCTGACAAAATTCCAGTTCTCAAAAACAAATACAACTTTCACAATCGCTATGAAAAGCTGAAAGGTATTCTGCGTGATCCATCGCCTGAAAAAATAATGCAAAGCTTGAGTCAGCAATACGATTTGGCTCAATTGAAAACTGTTTTAAAGGCACCTTTCAAGGAACTCGAAACAGCTTATCAATCGACAGCGCTGAGAAAAGAATTCTATACACCTCTTTCCTACATGATGGCGATTGATTACACTACATATATGGTGGATGATATACTCCAAAAGGTAGACCGAGCAACAATGACGGCGAGCTTGGAAGGCCGTGAACCATTTATGGATCAGCACATCATCGAATGGGCAGCACAATTGCCTGACAACTTCAAATACCATAATGGAATAAAGAAATACATCCTGAAGGAAATAGTGCATGATTATGTACCAAAATCGCTCATGGATCGACCTAAAATGGGATTTGCCATTCCGATTGCTGATTGGCTTCGAAATGATTTGAGAGATTTATTGGAAAGCTATCTTTCAGAAGACAGAATTCGAAAAGAAGGACTTCTGAACTGGGATTATGTTGCTGAGTTAAAAACGAAATTTATCCAAGGACGAAAAGAATATGACCTCAAAATCTGGTACCTTCTCATGTTTGAAATGTGGATGGAAAAGTGGGGAACAACATAAGAATTAATTGATTCAATTTTGAATATTCTATACATCTCTTACGACGGCATGACTGATCCTTTGGGTCAATCTCAAGTACTACCCTATCTCAAGGGGTTGTCAAAAGAGGGGTATAATTTCCACCTCATCAGCTTCGAAAAACCAGACCGCTTTAAAGCCCACTCAGAATCTATTCGAAAGATTTGTTTAGAATCAAACATAGAATGGTATCCTTTAAGCTACACAAAAAATCCTCCCGTTTTTTCTACTTTGTGGGATGTGAGAAAAATGAAATCCTTAGCTCTAAAATTGCATAAACAATATCATTTTGAACTCATCCACTGCAGAAGTTATCTTTCTGCATTGGTTGGACTTCACTTCAAACATCGTTTAGAGGTGCCATTTCTTTTTGACATGCGTGGCTTTTGGGCGGATGAGCGAATCGATGGCAAAATTTGGGAGTTAAAAAATCCTTTGTACAGATCCATCTACAATTTTATTAAGAAAAAGGAAAAACAATTTTTTCGTGAATCGGATCATATTATTTCACTCACCCATAATGGCAAAGAAGAGATTCTTGGAAATATTTGTCCGGAGTTAAGTGAGCAAAAAATTACAGTCATTCCTTGTTGTGTCGACCTCGAATTGTTTAACCCGAACAAAATTAAGTCCGAAGAGCAACAGCAGTTAAAAAATAAATTGGGAATCAACGAGAACGAGTTCATTATTGGATATGTTGGTTCTATCGGCACATGGTATATGTTACCCGAAATGTTGCAGCAATTCAAGACCATTAAAAAAACAACTGAAAATGCACGTTTCCTATTCGTTACGGGTGAACAAAAAGAAACAATTTACGCTGAAGCAATTAAAAAAGGAATTCAATCGAGTGATTTGATCATTACAAGTTGCTTGCACAAGGAAGTGCCTTTGCATGTTTCTTTATTTAATACCGGAATTTTCTTCATTCGCCCAACCTTTTCGAAAAAAGCATCTTCACCTACAAAACAAGGAGAAATAATGGCAATGGGAATCCCTCTGATTTGCAATACTGGTGTAGGTGATACAGACAGAATTGTTCGCAATTACTCTGCTGGAATTGTCATTGATGATCCCGATAACCTAACTGAAGATATCATTCAATTAATGATGTATTCATTTAATCAGTCTAGGACCATGCAAGGCGCAAGCGAATTTTATGGATTAAACGAAGGAGTCAATCGCTATTTGAGTGTTTACAATCAATTAACTAAGGAATAGTTACCTTTACAACCATGTCTGGAAGGATTTATTTTCTAGTTCCATATCCTCACGGAGAAGCACCTTCGCAACGATTTCGCTTTGAGCAGTATTTCGATGTTTTGAAAGAGAATGGGTATGAGTTGGAAGTTCACCCCTTCTACGATTATGATACATGGCAAACTCTTTACCTTAAAGGACATTACCTTCTAAAGACTTGGAAAGTTTGTTTGAGTTTCCTAAAACGCTTCGGACTGCTCTTTAAACTTTCAAAAGCTGACCACATCTTCATCCACCGAGAAATATCTCATGTCGGACCACCCATATTTGAATGGTTCATAAGCAAAATTTTAAGGCGAAAATACATTTACGACTTTGACGATGCTATTTGGCTTGAAAATTATAGCGAAACAAATCACCGTTTTCATTGGGTTAAAGCGTACTGGAAAGTAAATCATTGCATGAAGTGGGCCAGTAAAATATCGGCTGGAAATGAATACCTTGAAAGTTACGCTCGGCAATACAACAAGAATACAACTATAATTCCTACAACAATAGATACAGTAAATCATCACAATATACAATGCAACCATTCGGCAGAAATTCCAGTAATTGGGTGGACGGGTTCTCACACCACAATGCGCTACTTGGATGAACTGGTTCCCATTCTTCAAGAATTGGAGCAGAAATTCACCTTTCGTTTCAAAGTGATCTCCAATAAGAGGCCGAATTATTCTCTTAAGAGTTTTGAGTTCGTGAAGTGGACAAAAGAAACTGAAATCGAAGACCTTGCAGGCATTCATATCGGAGTAATGCCGCTTCATCATGATATTTGGTCAGAAGGAAAATGTGGCTTTAAAGGGTTACAATACATGGCACTTGGAATGGCAACAATTATGTCCCCAGTCGGAGTGAATACAGAAATTATCGAACAAGGAATCAATGGATTTTTAGTTTCTGGAAATGAGGAATGGAAATCAAAATTGAAATTGCTGCTTGAAAATCCCGACTTGAGAGTGGTGTTAGGAAATGCTGGACGAAAAACGATTGAAGAAAGGTATTCAGTGAACGCAACTGCTTCGAAATATCTAAAGTTATTCAAAGACTAAAACATTGATTTAATGAAACTTGTTTTCGCAACGCACAACAAAAATAAAGCGATTGAAATCCAATCACTTATGCCCTCAGGAATTGAAATTCTAACCTTGGATGAAATTGGTTGCACAGAGGACATACCTGAAACTGCAGACACATTGGAAGGGAACGCCAAAATTAAAGCGGATTTTGTTTATGAAAAATATGGCTATGATTGTTTTGCAGACGATACCGGATTGGAAGTTGAAGCGCTGAATAATGAACCAGGGGTTTTATCTGCTCGTTATGCTGGTTCAGCCAAAGATCCAGAAGAAAATATTCAACTCCTACTCAAAAATTTAAACAACCAAAGCAATCGAAAAGCCCAATTTAGGACAGTAATTGCAATGCGTTTGAAGGACGAAACCAATTTATTTGAAGGTATTGTAATTGGTCAGATCACGTTCAATAAAAGTGGATCTGATGGATTTGGCTATGATCCCATTTTTCAACCTGAAGACAGTCAACGCACCTTTGCCGAAATGAGTTTAGTAGAAAAAAATACTATAAGTCACCGAGCACGGGCACTGGAAAAGATGCTGAGTTATCTTCGCGAAAACATCGATAAGTAATAATTATTCAATGGGGTCAGGCTCCTTAAATTCCTTAAAAAAAAATTACCTTTGTGTCCATTCCTTTATGTAAATTTTCAGTATTCAAAATATATTCATAATGAGTTCAAAATCAAAAATTTATTATACACTGACCGATGAAGCACCAGCGTTGGCAACCTTTTCATTTTTACCTATTGTCAAAGCTTTTACAAGACACGCAGATATCGAAATTGAATCAAAGGATATTTCCTTGGCAGGACGCGTTCTGGCCGTTTTCCCGGATTACTTGCGTGATGATCAAAAAATAGGGAATGCCCTGACTGAACTTGGGCAATTGGCTACAACTCCAGAAGCAAATATCATCAAAACACCAAATATCAGTGCATCTGTGCCCCAGCTTAAGGCTGTCATTGCTGAATTGCAAAGTCAAGGTTACAACATCCCAGATTACAATGAAAATCCGGGAACAGACGCCGAAAAAGATGCTAAATCCCGCTATGACAAAATCAAAGGTAGCGCAGTAAACCCTGTTTTGAGAGAAGGGAATTCAGACCGACGCGCACCTCTTTCGGTTAAAAACTATGCGCGAAAACACCCTCATTCAATGGGGAAATGGACCGCAGATATTCAAACACATGTGTCCTGCATGAGCGACGGCGACTTCTTTCGCAACGAAAAATCAATTCGAGTTGAATCAGCAGGTATTTATCGTATTGAATTCAAAGACCAATCCGGAAATACTGCAGTATTGAAATCTGATGCTCCTCTTCAAGCTCACGAGATCATAGATGCAACCTTCATGAGTAAAAAGAAACTTGTTGCTTTCCTTGAAAAACAAGTCCAGGATGCAAAAGACAAGAATGTATTGTTTTCATTGCACATGAAGGCAACCATGATGAAGGTATCTGATCCAATCATTTTTGGCCATGCCGTAAAAACATTTTTCAAACCAGTTTTCGAAAAACATGGACAAACGCTCAATGAAATCGGAGTAGATGTTCGAAACGGTTTTGGGGATTTATTGACAAAAATTACGGCTCTACCAACGGATAGAAAACAAGCCATTGAAGCAGATATCAATGCTTGCTTTGAAAATGGTCCTGCAATAGCGATGGTCAATTCAGAAAAAGGAATTACCAATTTACATGTACCAAGTGACGTCATTGTTGATGCATCTATGCCAGCTATGATTCGCAATTCTGGTCGCATGTGGAACAAAGACAACAAGGCGTTGGATACAAAAGCCGTTCTCCCTGACAGCAGTTACGCAACGATCTACCAAACGATGATTAATTTCTGCAAGAAAAATGGTGCTTTTGATCCAGTTACGATGGGTACTGTTCCGAACGTTGGTTTAATGGCTCAAGCAGCAGAAGAATATGGTTCGCACGATAAAACCTTTGAGATTAAGTCAAATGGATCTGTGAGTGTAATTGACAACAATGGCAAAGTTCTTTTAACGCACGAAGTTGAAGAAGGAGATATTTGGAGAATGTGTCAGGTAAAAGATGCACCGGTCAAAGACTGGGTTAAATTGGCCGTGACACGTGCAAGACTTTCAAATACTCCAGCCATTTTTTGGCTCGACAAAAACCGAGCGCACGATGCACAGTTGATTCAACGAGTGCAATTGTACTTGAAAGACCATGACACAGATGGATTGGATATGCGCATTCTTTCTCCAGATGAAGCAATTCAATTTACAATGGAAAGAATAGTTCAAGGAAAAGATACCATCTCTGTTACTGGAAATGTATTGCGTGATTATTTGACTGATCTTTTTCCAATTCTTGAGGTAGGTACCAGTGCTAAAATGTTATCAATTGTTCCGCTTATGAATGGTGGTGGATTATTCGAAACAGGTGCCGGAGGTTCAGCTCCAAAACACGTTGAGCAATTTGTTGATGAAGGACATTTGCGCTGGGATTCATTAGGAGAGTTCCTTGCATTGGCCGCTTCACTTGAGCACTTAAGTTTAACAAATGGAAATAAAAAAGCGAAAATTTTAGCAGAGACCTTGGACAAGGCAACCGGACTTTTATTGGATAATAATAAATCGCCAGAGAGAAACGCTGGGGAATTGGATAATCGAGGAAGTCATTTCTACATTGCACTTTATTGGGCTCAAGCATTGGCTGAACAAACAAATGATTTATCCTTACAATCAATCTTCTCTCCTCTAGCAGCTGAATTAGCTGAAAAAGAAAATATTATATTGAATGAATTGAGTAAATCTCAAGGGATAACTTTAGATCTTGGCGGATATTACCATCCCGATTTTGAAAAAGCATCACAGGCAATGCGACCAAGTGAAACGTTGAATGCAACTTTAACGAAATTTTAAATCAAATTATAATCATTAAATTGATCAGAAAGGTTTTACATTAAGAAGACCTTTTTTCATTTTCTGTACATCCGAATAATTCTCAACATGAAAAATTATCTTTTGTTATTGGTACCTTTTGCTTTCTTAATTTCTTGCAAATCAACAATTGTATCAGTTCCACCAGTTATAATCGTTCAAGAAATTCCAATACCGATACAAAAAGAATCTTCTATAGCCTTGCCGATCAAAATCAATTTACAACCCTATTTTAGTGAGACAGAAAAAGCATTGCCTAAAACCTTCAATGGTAAAGAGGATAACTGCGAAGGAGTGAGTTATACCTATAAATTCATCCGCAACCCCATTCAATTTGATGGAAAAGGGGATCTGATGTACTTTGAAGTGGATGGCAAATATTCATTGAACCTCAATTATTGCCCTGAATGTACCTATCTGCTCGATAAAAAAGGGAATTGTATAGTTCCAAGAGTCTATGCGAGCTGCGGTGTTGGTGAACCAATGCGAAAATTATCAGTAGGGTACGCTACAAATTTTTTAATCACGCCTGATTTTAAGTTTAAAACCAAAACTGACCTGAAGAAATTTGAAACGGTTGACCCCTGCGAAATTACAATCTTCAGTTACGATGCAACATCCAAATTAAAGAAGGAAGTTACAGCTGTATTAAAGGATCTAGAGAAAACGATAGATAACGAAATTGCGTCGATAGATATCAAATCGGAACTGCAAGAAGTTTGGAAATCACTGTCTGAATCCTCAGCAATTGACGGATATGGCTTCTTGAGTCTTCAACCTAAAGCACTTTCGCTGAGTGATATCCGTTTCGAAAACAAAACAGCCTTTATCGATCTCAATCTAACGATTCAACCAATCTTCACAACTGAAAAACCACTGTTAAAAGAAGTAAAACTTCCTAACTTATCTGAACACAAAAAAGCCAAAGGCTTCAACATTGAATTGGATGCCATAGCCAGTTATGATTCCTTAAGTTCCATTATGAACAAGTCCATACAAGGGCAATCAGTTATGATCAAGAAAAACGAGGTTATCTTTAAAAAACTCGAAGTTCATGGTGCGTCCAATAAACAATTACAACTGAAACTAGAATTCGATGGTAATAAAAGTGGTGTGCTCTACCTCATTGGCACACCAACGTTTAACGCAGAAAAACAATCTATATCTTTCCCAGATTTAGCCTTCGAACTAGAAAGTAAAAATATACTTTTAAAATCGGCAAAATGGCTGTTCACTGACAAGATTACGAATGCAATGCGAGAACAAGCAGTATTTGATATCGCGCCATACATGAAGGAAATGAAAGGCACCCTGCAGCAAGAACTCAATACCGAATTGACAAAAGGTGTGTTTCTGAAAGGAAAAGCGGAAACACTGGAACTCAGAGAAATTTTTCCCGGAAAAGATGCATTGTTACTGCGGATCAATACTAAAGGAAATCTAAAATTGGAAATGTAAGAATTATCGTGACGGTTTTTATTTTTATATTCTTGATTTTTTGACAATTTTTTTTTAATAATTGTAATTCAAAAGTGGCTGCCAAAAAGTAATTTAAAAACGGGGAGATTTCTGAAAATCTTTAAGGTTAGAATAAATAAATAACTTAAAAGAATCTGGATGCCAAACGTATTAAACCATGACAATGAAAATGGTATAGTACAGATGGAAAGATGACTCAGTTAAATCTCATACACCCGTCGAAAGATGAAACGTAGATTGTGAAACAATGGGAATATTTCATTAGTTCATAGATGTTTTTTACTTTCACCTTGATGAAATCTATTGCATTCTTATTTTTCTTTATTTCGGCGATGGCTTATTCCCAAATTAATTTGGTGAGTTCAAATTTGCCAATAGTTAAAATCACCACTCCAGTTGGGCAAGAAATCAATGATTTAACGCGTATCGTTTGCGATATGGGTGTCATTGATAATCCAGGTGGATTAAATTTAATCAATGATTCATTTAACAATTACAATGGTAAAATAGCTATTGAATTCCGCGGATCGACCTCTCAACAATACCCCAAAAAAAGTTATGGCTTTGAAACTCAAAATGCGATCGGAGCCAACAATAATGTCTCATTAATGGGATTACCCCTTGAAAATGATTGGATTCTTAATGGACCCTATC
>CAMATR010000022.1 GCA_945861175.1 Chitinophaga pinensis
TCAGGTGCATCGCACCTATAACATGATGAAAACGAGTATGTAAAGCGCCAGGATATACTAGGTGAGTTAAGCCTAACTGCATGATGCGTCGTAAACGCTGAAAATAGGGGTGTTCGATTAGATCAAAAATAAAATCATCAGGAATTGAAATAAAACCGTAGATAGGGTCGTTAAAAATTTTCTTTTTATTATTTCGACTAAGTTTCGGACGCAATTGAATACTTTTAAATCTTTTTCAAACTTACTTTAAAATAAGCGAACATGCAAGGCAAAATACTATGGGCAGATGATGAAATAGAACTATTAAAACCACATATAATGTTTCTTGAATCGAAAGGATATGTGGTCGATTCTGTTAACAATGGTGGCGATGCAGTTGAGAAAAGTAATGAACTTGATTATGACATCATTTTTTTAGATGAGAATATGCCAGGAATTTCAGGCTTAGAAACACTTTCTAGAATCAAGGAAAGCAAACCTTATGTCCCAGTCGTAATGATTACAAAAAGTGAGGAAGAACACATAATGGAGGAGGCAATTGGCAGTAAAATAGCTGACTACCTTATAAAACCTGTTAATCCTAATCAAATACTTCTCAGTATTAAGAAAAATCTAGATCAAAGTAAATTGGTGTCTCAAAAAACAAACTCCAATTACCAGCAGGATTTTCGACAGTTAGGAATGCAGTTAAGTGGAAATCTTGATGCTGCTGGGTGGTCGGAGATTTATGCAAAACTTGTTTTTTGGGAATTGGAGCTTGAAAAAATTGAAGATTCCGGTATGCGTGAGATTTTAAATATGCAGAAAAAGGAGGCCAATCAGCTGTTTGTGCGTTACATTGAAAAAAACTATCTCAATTGGCTAAATGGCGATGACGATGCTCCACAAATGATTCATACTTTAATGAAGGATCGGGTTATTCCAGCATCCGAAGGCACGAAAACATTTGTATTGGTAATTGATAATTTACGATTTGATCAATGGAAAGTATTACAGCCAGCATTTTCAAAACACTTTAATATTGAATCAGAGGAAATCATTTATTCAATTCTCCCAACCGCAACGCACTATGCACGAAATGCATTTTTCGCTGGTTTATTGCCTAGTGAAATTGCAAAAAGATTCCCTCATCTATGGAAAAATGAAGAGGATGAGGGCGGAAAAAATATGCACGAGAAGGATTTTTTAGAAGCAAATTTGAAACGATTAGGGAAAAATGTAAAATGGTCCTATAATAAGATTACTAATTTGGATGCCGGAAAAAAACTAGCTGATAATTTCAATCAGTTAAAAGAGAATGAAATCAATTTTATCGTTTACAATTTTGTTGATATGCTTTCTCATGCTCGAACTGAAATGGAAGTCATACGAGAGTTGGCTTCAGATGAAGCTGCATACAGGTCTTTAACATTATCATGGTACGAGCATTCTACTTTATATGATATTGTTAAGAAGATTGCTGATTGTGGAGCAAAACTCATTATCACAACCGATCATGGTACGGTGAAAGTCAATTCTCCAGTAAAAATTGTTGGAGAGCGCTCAACGAATTCTAATTTACGCTACAAAGTTGGTCGTGGATTGTCTTATAATGAAAAAGATGTATTTCGAATTGCAGATCCGCAAGATGGCTTTCTTCCTAAATCTAAAATGGCAAGCGAATATGTTTTTGCCAAAGGTGATGACTATTTTGTTTATCCCAACAATTACAATCATTTCGTAAATTATTATGGAAATACTTTTCAGCATGGGGGCATTTCTCTTGAAGAAATACTTATTCCATTCATTGAAATGAAAGCGAAAAAGTGATGTTTTAAATTGCTGAAAATTTATTTAAGTTTGTTGCTTTCCTTTATTAGAATATGACGATTGAAATTGCGGACATTACTGATATTCAAAGAAGTGCTAAAGAATTTCTTGATCAAATAGAAAATGGTCGTGTCTTCTGTTTTGAGGCCGAGATGGGTATAGGAAAAACAACATTTATTACTGCCCTTCTTTCCGCAATGGGTATAGCTAAGACTGATGGGTCACCGACGTATTCTTTGGTAAATACTTATGAAAGCCAAATGTTTGGGAAAGTATACCATTTCGATGTTTTTAGGTTAAAGAATGAATCTGAAGCTTATGATATAGGAATTGAAGAGATGCTCTATGGTGAGGGGATTTGTTTTATTGAATGGCCAGAAAAAATAAAGAATTTAATTCCAGATAATGCTATTTGGGTGTATATTCGTAGAAACCAAGATGATTCCCGCACAATTACAATTCAAGAATGATTACAGATCCGGAGATTTTAAAAAAACTTATTGAGCAAGGTAGTTTACTTCCAAAAGAAGATATGCTCGAAATAGCTAGAAAAAAAGGTAGTTTATTTATAGGGATTCCCAAAGAAACATCTTTTCAAGAGCGAAGAGTGGCCTTAGTCCCTGTGGCTGTTTCTGTTTTAGTGGCTAATGGGCACCGGGTTCGAGTAGAGTCTAGAAGTGGTGAAATGGCAAGCTTTTCAGACCGTGTTTATAGTGAAGCTGGAGCTG
Organism: Chitinophaga pinensis; assembly: GCA_945861175.1. Classification (GTDB taxonomy): domain Bacteria; phylum Bacteroidota; class Bacteroidia; order Flavobacteriales_D; family Crocinitomicaceae; genus M0103. The sequence continues at coordinate 2,538 of CAMATR010000022.1, forward strand.
AAATATGTTACGATCCAAAAGAAGTTTTTGAATGCGATATTATTTTTAAAGTTGCCCCCCCCTCCGCGGAGGAGGTTGAAATGATGCCAGGGAGCCAGGTATTAATTTCTGCTTTGCAACTTTCTGTTCAGCCAAAAACAATTCTTCAAAAACTTATGCAGAAGAAAATTACAGCTGTTGCCTGGGATTATATCAGGGATGAAGCAGGTGTATTTCCTGTTGTTCGAGCTATGGGAGAAATTGCAGGTACAACATCTGTCTTAATCGCGGGTGAATTACTTTCTTCTTTCCCAAATGGGAAAGGGGTAATGCTGGGTGGGGTAGCGGGCGTTACTCCAACTGAAGTAGTGGTAATAGGAGCTGGAACTGTTGGGGAGTATGCAATACGATCCGCACTTGGACTTGGCGCCGCGGTTAAAGTATTTGATAATTCACTTGCAAGACTGCGAAGACTTCAGAATGATCTTGGCCAAAGAATATATACTTCTGTTATAAATCCAAAGGTACTATCCAAAGCTCTGCGAAGAGCCGATGTTGTTATTGGAGCATTGCGTGCGCCTTTAGGGAGAACTCCGTGTGTGGTTTCAGAGGAAATGATTGAATCCATGAAGCCAGGCTCTGTAGTCGTTGATGTGAGTATCGATCAAGGTGGTTGTTTTGAAACATCACACGTCACAAATCATAAAGAGCCAACTTTCGTTAAACACGGTGTTATTCATTATTGTGTTCCGAATATTGCTTCAAGGGTATCCAGAACCGCATCCTTTGCCTTGTCAAATATCTTTTTACCGGTTATATTGGATATGGGTGAACAAGGAGGGTGTAGAGATTTGATTAAAAATGACATAGGTTTTCGTGGTGGTGTATATATTTATAATGGAACGCTTACAAGTGATGTATTAGGAAAGGTTTTTGATTTAAAATACAAAGATATTGAGTTGCTTATTCTTGGTATATAATTTATGGTTTAATCGTAGACATCAATTTATTACTAGTTAGACCAAAGAATCATATTTGAGAATTTATGTTTCAACCACTTGAACTTCCATTAGCGAAATTAAGACTTGTCCGCCGGGAGGGTGTCGTAAACGTTTGGTGTATCTTACGCAAGAAATATCTTGTTTTAACCCCTGAAGAATGGGTGAGGCAGCATTTAGTACATTTCTTAATTCAACAAAAAGGATATCCTCAAGCTCGATTGGCCTCGGAGTATTCAATATCATATAATGGACTGTCCAAGCGCTGTGATATTGTTGTATTTAGTGCTGATGGGACTCCAAATATCATTATTGAGTGCAAAGCTCCAGAAGTTAAATTATCTAAAAAAACGATATATCAAATAGCTCAATACAACAAAGTTTTAAAGGTTCAAAGACTCATTATTTCGAACGGTAATGATCATTTTAATTGCGCTTTAGATGATAGTTTATCGGTATTATCATTTCAAAGCGGCATACCGTTCTGGTCGGAAATAAGTTAGGCTTATTAGGATTCTAATTTAAATTCAGATGTTTTATGGAAAGTGATGTCTGGATAATCCTGCTCAGCCATATTTAATAAGAATTGAGTCTCTGCAAGAAAAACTAGATTTTCATCTTTGTCTTTTGCAAGGTAGTTCCCTTTTGCTTTTATAAATGATTCTAGTTGAGTTTTATCCTCTGTTGTAATCCAGCAGGCTTTGAAATAATTCTTTGGAGCAAAACGACAATTAGCGGCATATTCATTGATTAACCGGTGTTGTATTACTTCAAATTGAAGTTGTCCAACAGTTCCTACTATTTTTCTGTTTCCGGGTTGTATTATGAACATTTGAGCAACTCCCTCATCTGTCAATTGGCGGATTCCTTTATCTAACTGCTTAGATTTCATTGGATCCAAATTTTCCAATTCCATGAATATTTCAGGAGAAAATGATGGGATTCCTTTATACATCATTTTTTCGCCTTCTGTTAAAGTATCACCAATTTTGAAGTTTCCAGTATCGTACAACCCAATTACATCACCCGGAAAAGCCTCGTCTATCACACTCTTATCTTGAGCCATGAAGGAAGTTGGATTTGGGAATTTAAAATTCTTTTCCATGCGAACATGATGATAAAATTTGTTTCGTTCGAATTTACCAGAAACAATTCTTAAGAACGCAATACGGTCTCTGTGCTTAGGGTCTAAATTGGCATGAATCTTAAAAACAAAACCTGAAAATTTCGCGTCATTCGGCTCAACATACCTTGAGTCTGATTCTCTACCGATTGGAGAAGGTGAAATTTCAATGAATGTATCAAGCAGTTCTTGAATACCAAAATTATTAACTGCCGAACCGAAAAATACAGGAGCTACCTCACCTCTAAGATAGGCTTCTCGATTGAATTCATCATATACTCCATTTATGACCTCAAGCTCTTCTCTTAATTCATCGGCAAATGCGTCTCCGACAATATCATTTAGTTGAGGATCATTTAAATCTTTAATAGATACTATTTCTTCCTCCCGTTTGGTTTTATTGGCTTGAAATAGATTGAGGTTTTGTTGATAAATGTTGTAAACACCTTTAAACCGATCACCCATTCCTATTGGCCAAGTTAGTGGCCTAACTTTGATAGTCAATTTATCTTCCAATTCATCAAGTAAGGTAAACGAATCCTTACCCTCACGATCCATTTTGTTGACGAAGATAATTACCGGAGTATTACGCATTCTGCAAACCTCCATTAATTTTTCTGTTTGCGACTCAACACCATTTGCACAATCTATAACAAGTATAACACTATCAACTGCGGTTAAAGTTCGGTAGGTATCTTCTGCAAAATCTTTATGCCCAGGTGTATCTAGAATATTTACTTGCTTTCCAGCGTATTCGAAAGCCATTACAGACGTAGCAACAGATATACCTCTTTGTTTTTCTATTTCCATGAAATCGGAAGTAGCGGTCTTTTTGATTTTGTTATTTTTTACTGCACCTGCAGTTTGAATCGCACCTCCAAATAGGAGCAATTTTTCTGTTAGAGTAGTCTTTCCTGCATCGGGGTGGGCTATTATCCCAAATGTGCGCCGTTTCTCAATCGCTTCACTGTTTCTCATATTGAAAGACAAAGTTTAATAAATTAAAAAAAGGAATCCGAGAAAGATTCCTTTAAAATATGGGAGGAAGATGGGGCTCGAACCCACGACCCTCGGTACCACAAACCGATGCTCTAACCAACTGAGCTACAACCTCCATTTTTTTTGGTTTTGCAAATATATATAAATTACATTTTTATCGAACAATGAAAGAACATTTTTTTAATTTTAAAGTAACTATTAGAATATATTTTTTACAACTATTTAGAAGAGTTTAGTTTGAAAACAAAAGAGCTGTTAATCAAAGAATTCGAGCGTAGGGTTTTTCACGAATCCTATGAGCGTATTTATAAATGTTTATCGATGATTGATGAACGCGATTTATGGCGCTCACCTGCTTCCACAATCCCACCAATTGGCAATTTGATTTTGCACTCTTGTGGCAATGCAAGACAATGGATTTTATCAGGAATAGGAGATAAAATAGATAATCGAGATCGAGACCAAGAGTTTGTGCTTCAGACGAATATTAAAAAATCTGAATTGATTTTTTTGTTGCAAAATTTGAGGGTGAATCTTCGACAAACTATTGAAGATATGGACCCTAAATCAATTGATAAGATGCATTTAATTCAAGGTTTCGAAGTATCAGGATTTTCCATGCTTATTCACGTAATAGAACACTTTTCTTATCACACTGGTCAGATTACGACTTTGACCAAATGGCTGACGAATAAGAATACAGATTATTATGGTGATATTGATTTGAATAAGTTGAACAAACTTAATTAAGGTGCATTAATAAGTTTGATTTGTTGATAAGTCACCCAACTCTTTTGTTTTAAAAGAAGTCTTACACTTAATTTTGCACAAACAACTTATAAATGTTGAAAATAGGTCTATTTGGGGCAGGTCATTTGGGTAAAATCCATCTTCGACTTTTAAAAGAACTCAAAAATGAATTCGAGCTTGTTGGGTTTTTTGATCCGAATGATGAGGCAGCTGAGCAAATTATTAAAGAATTTGAAATTAAAAGATTCATTCATGCTGCTGAATTGATTGAGAATGTTGATTGTGTCGATGTAGTTACACCTACTTTGTTCCATTTTGAAATTGCCTCGCAAGCTCTCAGAAAAAGTAAACATGTCTTTATTGAAAAACCAGTCACTGAAACATTGGAAGAGGCTAAGGCTTTATTGGAACTTGCCAGAGAAGCGAATGTGAAAGTTCAGGTGGGTCATGTAGAAAGGTTTAATCCTGCGTTTCAGGCAGCTTTGCCTTATTTTAAAAAAACAATGTTCATTGAAACTCATCGACTTGCCCAATTTAATCCTCGTGGCACTGATGTACCTGTCGTTCTTGATCTTATGATTCATGATTTGGATATCATCTTAACAGTAGTTAATTCAGGAGTTAAAAGAGTATCAGCATCTGGTGTTGCGGTGATAAGTGATACACCAGACATTACAAATGCGAGGATTGAATTTGATAATGGGTGTGTGGCGAATTTAACAGCATCTCGCATTTCAATGAAAAATATGCGAAAATCTCGCTTTTTTCAAAAAGATGCCTATATCAGTGTTGATTTCCTTAAGAAAGAACTGGAAGTTGTTCGATTGGAAGATGTTGAGGGCGAGCCGAATGAATTAGATATTGTTTTTGACCTTGGCGAGGGAAAGCCGATTAAAAAAGTGTTCTTTGACAAGCCTGAAATCAATGAAATCAATGCTATAAAAGAAGAATTGAGAACATTTCATGAGGCAATAACGCTTGATAAAATGCCAGTTGTTCCGCTAGAAGATGGATATAGAGCCTTGGATGTTGCTCAAAAAATTATGGAAAAACTAAAATTATCATCGTCTATGATAATTGACAATAATTAAGCAAAGAATGCGTTAAAATTGTGCTTATGAGAATTTTTTTGTACTTCTTAACGATTGTTCTGCTATTTACTTCTTGCGTAAAAAATAATCCTGATCCTGCATGGTTAGAAGTCAATCAATGGACTTTGCAATCAAATCCTGAGTTAGTCAATATTGAGGGTGAATTAAGCCATAATTTTTCTGATGCATGGGTCTTCGTAAATGATAAGGTCATAGGTGTATTTGAAGTCCCATTCAAAATCCCTATTCTTCAGAGTGGAAACTGTAATATAAAATTATATCCTACAGTAAGAAATAATGGAATCGCTGCAACGAAGAAGATTTATCCTTTTGTAGATAGATACGAAATAAATCTAAACCTAGTTCAGAATGAAACACTTACTATAGATCCAGTCACAAAATACAATGAAAACGCACAGTTTTGGATTGAAGATTTTGAGGATGCAGCATTAAAAATCAACACAGATGCAACTTCTGCGACTTCAATGGTTGTTGGAAATGATCCACAGATAATGAAATGGAATCGCTATGGAACTGTTACGCTCAACGAAATAGATTCTAGTTGGATTGCATATACTTCTGAAGAATTAGCATTACCAAAAGGACAAGAAGTATATTGGGAAATTGATTATTACAATACGAATGCTCTGACAACTGGTGTTATAGCCCTGTCAAATAGTTCTGCACCAAAAAACAATGAGTTCATCCGTTTAAATGATCAAGCTCTATCTTCTGTAAAGTGGAAGAAAATTTACCTTGATTTAAAAGAAATAGTCATTAGTTCGTCTGGTTCAAATTCATTTCTCTTGTCGTTTCAATCAAAACTTGATCAAGGTGAAAGTGAAGGTGTAATTGTTATTGATAATATTAAAGTGATCCATTTTTGATCATGAAGCATCGATCATTAGTATTATTTTTTGTTTTGATGGATTGGATATTTGCCACCATCTGTTGGTTTCTTTTCTATTACTTTCGTAAAGTAGCTGTAGAAAAAGTAGAATTTAATATCAATGAATCTTTTTATGCCGGAGTCATTATCGTGCCCTTACTTTGGATTTTACTCTATTTCTTTCAAGGGACTTATCATGATGTAAAGCGATTATATAGAATTAAAGTTTTCAATCTCACATTTCTTGCATCGCTTATTGGTTCATTAATTATTTTTTTCACCTTATTACTAGACGATGAAATAAATGGATATCAGCAATATTATCAGTCGTTCATTTTACTCTTCGTAACATATTTTACGATCATATTTATACCACGTTTGATTCTAGTTTCAATTATTGTCGCCCGCATTCACTCAGGAAAGTATGCTTTTCCAACCCTGCTAATTGGTGGTAGCGATAAAGCTGTAGAAATTTTCAATGAAATTATAAGTTTACCGAGAGGTATTAATCGATTTATAGGTTTTGTTAATATAAATGGTGTTGACCGGCAATTAGAGGAGAAATTAAATTATCTGGGGCATGTGAGTGATTTAGATACTATTTTAAAAGAAAAAAATGTAGAAGAAGTAATAATTGCACTCGAAAGTACCGAACACGCAAAATTAAAGTCAATTTTAACAAGAATCGAAGGAAGTAACATACGTGTTAAAATCATACCGGATATGTATGATATTTTATCTGGCATCGTTAAAATGAATAATATTTTTGGTGCACTACTAATTGAAGTGAATTCAGATGGAATGCCTATTTGGCAGCAGGCCATTAAGCGTTTTATGGATGTGATTTTGTCTGTTTTAGCATTTATAATTTTACTTCCATTATACGCTGCCCTTGCAATTGGGGTGAAAGTGTCTTCACCTGGGCCAATTTTTTTTCTGCAAGATAGAATTGGAATAAATGGCCGGATATTTAGAATTATTAAGTTCCGAACAATGTATGTTGACGCTGAAAAAAATGGTCCACAGCTTTCCTCAGCTAATGATCCGCGTATTACGCGAATAGGTCGTTTCATGCGTAAACTAAGGTTAGACGAGTTTCCACAATTTATAAATGTGATTTTAGGCGACATGTCTTTAGTGGGCCCTAGACCTGAAAGACAATTTTATATTGATCAAATAGCATCTATTGAACCACAATTTTTGCATTTGACAAAAGTTAGACCGGGAATCACCTCATGGGGACAAGTGAAATATGGCTATGCTGAAAATGTTGATCAAATGCTTCAGCGTATGAAGTTTGATTTACTTTATTTGAAAAATAGAACATTATCACTTGATTTCAAGATAATGTTATATACTATTATCATTGTGCTTAAAGCAAAAGGCAAATGATTATTTTACGCTAAAAGAAAACATTTTCTCTGAATTGAGATATCCTTCCAATTGGTCTCCAACTTTAACTGGTCCAACACCTGCTGGTGTTCCTGTGTAAATAAGATCTCCGGTCTTTAAGGTCATATATCGTGAAACATACGCAATGATTTTGTCTACGCTAAAAATCATATCCGCGGTATGTCCTTTTTGGACCGTTTTTCCATTTTGAATAAATTCAAAATGAAGATCTGATAAATTGACTTGATCAATTAAGATATATTTATTAGAAATTGGGGCACTGTGATCAAAAGCTTTTGCCATTTCCCATGGAAGCCCTTTTTCTTTGCATATTGCTTGTAAGTCACGTGCTGTAAAGTCAATACCAAGACTAACGCTAGAATAATATTTTGGAGCAAATTTCTCAGCAATGTTTTTGCCAACTTTTTCTATTCTTACTACGAGTTCACATTCATAGTGTAGGTCTGAGGTAAAATCTGGGAAGTAGAAATCTTGGCCATCTTTTAATAATGCAGTATCTGGTTTCATAAAAAAAACTGGTTCTTTGGGAACTTCAGTTTTCATTTCTTTAGCATGATCTGCATAATTTCTACCAATACAGATGATTTTCATGATTATTTGAATTTGTTCTTCAGAGCGTCAAGCTTTTGCTGAAGGTTTTCACTTTGTTCATTTGTTCGCTTATCTCGTTCAGCTTTGATTTTTTCTATTTCTCTTCTTAGACATTGTTTTGTATGGAGTGGGAAATCAGCATCGATCATCCAACCATAATAGCCTGGTTCGGAAATCATAACTTCTCGAATTGTTTTTCCCTTGTGTTTACCAAAATTGTATATTGATTCTCCTTTTTCATTAATGGCAAGTCGACCTGCAAAATCTAGTAGATTAAAGTTTCCACCTTTCGAAAAATCGGAGAGGAATGAAATATCGTTTTTTAAATCTGGATATTTAGTCAATTGCGCTTTTAAGACTTCGAAAGTAGCATCAGCATCACATAAAGCATTATGTGCATTTTGGATTGTTTTTTGGCAATAGAATTGATAAGCAGCTCCTAAAGTGCGTTGTTCCATTTTGTGAAAAATATTTTGAACATCAACAAATCGACGATCAGAAATATCAAAATCTGAACCAGTGCGCATTAATTCTTCAGCTAGTAAAGGAATATCAAATTTATTTGAATTGTATCCTGCTAAATCTGAATTGCCAATAAAAGCAACGACCTCATCAGCGATGTCTTTAAAAGTGGGTGCGTTGGCAATGTCAGCGTCATATATTCCGTGAATAGCGCTAATTTCGGGTGGTATTGCCATTTCAGGATTCACACGTTTACAGTATCGTGTTTCTTCACCATTTAAGTCAATTCGTATGATTGCAATTTCAACAATACGGTCTTTAGTAATATTGATTCCTGTAGTTTCTAAATCAAAAACGGCAAGTGGTTTTTCTAATTGAAGATTCATAAGTTTGGATCAAAATTTAACGATCTTGAACTCTGTTCTTCGATTCGCTTGATGCTCAGCCTCTGTACAATTGGATTTTAAAGTTCCTTCACACGCGCAACCATTCACCAATTGGGATTCACCGTAACCTTTTCCTTTGACTCTAGAAGGGTTGGTGATTTTTGATTTGATATATGTCGCTGAGGCTATTGCTCTTTTATCCGAAAGTATCATGTTGTATTTTTCGGAACTTCGACAATCCGTATGAGAACCCAGTTCTATTTCAATTGTAGGATTTTCATTCAAAATCTTCACTATTTTGTTTAACTCAATTTTAGCATCTGTTCGAATATTCGATTTATTCAAATCGAAATAGATTGGATTAAGATTAAGTGTTTTAGCTAGGTCAATTCCTAGGTCAATTTTTTCGAGTAGATAGGCTAAATGGATTTTAGTTATTGTATCTAAAACAGTTTTAAATTCAAAAGATTGGTTGATATAATTTTCTTTAGTAATAGAAATCTCATAATTGATTTTCATACCAGGGTAGGCCTTATTAAGGATGCTTGTATTAAAATCTCCATTTGTTCCTGTGCTAATCTGGTCAAGTACTTTACCAGTTTTTAAGTCTTTAATAATGACAATGACACCATTCAACCGCTCATTAGTTTTTTTATCAGTTACATAACCATCCAAAGAATAAGCCAGATCTTTTATGATTATATTATTTTCAAT
>CAMATR010000023.1 GCA_945861175.1 Chitinophaga pinensis
GTTTGGTTCACCTCATGCTGATATTGGCCAACTCCGACCGATTTTGGATCAATTTTTACGAGTTCAGCGAGTGGATCCATAAGTCGTCTGCCAATGGAAACAGAGCCGCGAACTGTTACATCGTAATCAGGGAATTCTTTTCTTGCAATAGAACTAGCTGAATAAATAGATGCCCCATCCTCCCGAACAATAAAAACTTCTATGTCCCTATCAAAACGAATACGCTTCACGATACTTTCAGTTTCTCTACCAGCTGTGCCGTCACCGATAGCAATAGCGTCTATTTTGTATGCCTGAACTAACTGGGAAATTTTCGCTTGGGCCTGACTTGCTTCATTTTGAGGAGGATGAGGATAGATAGTCACATTATTTAGTAAGTTTCCTGATTCATCCAAACAAACTACTTTGCATCCAGTTCGAAATCCAGGATCTATTGCTAAAATTCTTTTTGACCCCAATGGAGGTGCCAATAGTAGTTGTTTCAAATTTGTTGAAAAAACCTTAATTGCCTCCTTATCAGCTTTATCTTTTACTTCACTTAGCATTTCATTCTCAAGGGATGGGCACATCAGTCTTTTGTAGGAATCCTTGCATGCATCCGCTACAACTAAAGCACACCCATCATTGGCTTTGACAAAAAATCGTTCAAGTTGTTCAATAGCTTCTTCCTGCTCAGGTTGAGCCTTCAAATTAACAATGCCTTCCTTTTCTGCCCTATGCAATGCCAAAAAACGGTGAGAGGCACATTTATTAAGGGGTTCAGAAAAATCAAAGTAATCTCTATATTTAGCCCCATCAACATCTTTACCCTTGACCAATTTTGATTTAAGAATTGCCTTTCGTTGATATATTTGACGGATTCTCGCTCTCGCTGCCGCATTTTCATTGATCCATTCGGCTATGATATCTTTAGCACCATTAATTGCCATTTCGCAATCAATCACTTCCCCTTTTAAAAATCGCTCGGCCATTTGCTCTGGTTCTCCTCCTCTTTGAGACATAATCATTTTAGCCAAAGGTTCCAATCCCATTTTTCGAGCCTTGTCGCCTTTTGTTTGTCTTTTCTGCTTGAAAGGTAAATAGAGGTCTTCTAGAATATTGCTTTCGTAACAAGACAAAATTTTATCCTTTAATTCAGATGTCAATTTATTTTGCTCTTCAATAGAAGCAATTATTGTTTGTTGCCGCGAAGTTATCTCATCGAACTTTTTGGCAAGATCGCGAATTTGAGCTATCTGTAACTCATCCAGACCATCTGTCATTTCTTTCCGGTAGCGAGAAATAAACGGAACGGTTGCACCCTCGGATAACAATTTCAAGGTGTTGTTTATTGCTTTCTGCAATAATCCTGAATTAGACTGAACAAATTGTTCCTGCTTCATTGATTCAAATTTGAGAGTCGTAAATCTCGGTATTTGAAGTCGATTTGACACATAAATTCAATGATAACATTCACGGATTAAAATTAATGTTTGGCTAACTAAGTCCTATTTATTAATTTCCCAATGTAATTTTTAAAATGAAAAATTTATTTTTGATTTCGTCGATATGTTTACTGAGCAGCTTTTTGCTTCAAACATCTTTTGTAGAAAAGGGGAAAGCAAGCTATTACTCAACTAAATTTGAAGGTAAAAAGACTTCTTCTGGTGAGATATTTCGTCAAGACAGTTTAACAGCGGCACACAAAAAAATACCCTTTGGCACGAAGGTACTTGTTCGAAATTTAAAAAACGATTCAGTTGTTGAAGTCAGAATAAATGATCGATTAAGTCAGAAATCAAGCCGAATTATCGATTTGTCATTGAAAGCCGCAAAGCAGTTGAATTTTGTGAGAGATGGGATTAGTATAGTAACTATTGAAAAGATAAATAAATGAAAAGAATTTTTTATATCAGTCTAATTGGTTTAAGCGCATCTTGCGGAATAAAACCAACTGAGATTTCTCCAAACCCTCAGCAGGAGTCTAAAGTGACAGAGCAAGAAGATTTCGCAAAACCTATAGGTGTATATCCTTCTTCGGATATTGCTGAAGGGAGTTCTCTTTTTAATAACAATTGTGGGAAATGTCATGCACTGCCAGAAATTCCAAAATATTCAAAAGAAAAATGGCAGAAAATTGTGCCATCAATGGCGAAAGAATCAAAACTCGACAACATTCAAGAGAGTAAAGTAATGGCTTTTGTAAATTGGAAGATCACACAGCAATAGAATAAAGCTTTCGTTTTATCTTGCGCTAATATTGAAACGAAAAATTTATGCTACGAACTATTTTTCGGACAAGGTTTTAAATATTTTATGCATTCTTTTAATTCAATACTATTGAATATATGATTTTAGAATTTATCTATTCTTGATCCTTTTCCTTATTTTTGATTATGTTTTCAAATCTCACGATACTTGATGTTTCAACTGTTTTAGCTGGACCTTCAGTAGGCACTTTTTTTGCAGAATTGGGAGCTCGAGTCATCAAAATAGAGAACAAACATCTCCCTGATGTCACTCGGTCGTGGAAACTACCCTCTGAAGATCAAAAATCAACAATATCAGCCTATTTTTCCTCAATAAATTATAAGAAAGAATACATCTCATTGGATTTAAAAGATGAGTTAGATTATGGACTGTTTATTAATTTAATTCAAAAAAGTGACATTCTTCTATCTAATTTTAAATTTGGTGATGAAGACAAATTGAAAGTGACAGATTCGATCCTTAGAAGTTTCAATCCAACTCTAATCATTGGGAAAATAAATGGATTTGGTTCAGAAAATGATCGAGTTGCATACGATTTGATACTTCAAGCAGAAACAGGATTTATGTCAATGAATGGAACACATGAAAGCGGACCAGTAAAAATGCCCGTAGCATTGATAGATTTACTAGCTGGGCATCACCTAAAAGAAGGTTTACTGTTAGCAATAATGGAACGTGAAAAAACGAAATTAGCTAAAACTGTAAGTGTTTCTTTGTACGACGCTGCGGTGTGCAGTTTGATGAACCAAGCCTCTAATTATTTGATGGGTAAGCAAATCCCAAAACGCCAAGGTAGTTTGCACCCGAATATCGCACCCTACGGTGAATTGTTTTTAACCAAAGATAAGCAACTGATTACTTTTGCAATTGGCAGTGATACACACTTTAAGAAATTATGTTTGGAATTAAAACTTCCAACACTTATAAATGATGAAAGATTTTCTTCTAATCAGCAACGTGTGAAGCATCGAACTGCGTTAAAAGACCTCTTAGAGGAAAATATTAGCAACAGATCAGCAAACGAACTCCTTGAAAAACTATTAGCACAGCATGTTCCAGCAGGAAAAGTAAAGGACTTAAAAGAAGTTTTTGAAGAAGATGAGGCTAAATTATTAATTCGGCAAGAGGAAATTGATGGTGTAACAAGCAAAAGAGTAACCTCTATAGGCTTTAAATGGGCATAGAAATTAGACTACCTCAAACTGAAGAAGAATGGCAAGATTATTATGATCTTCGGTACAGAATTTTGCGAGAGCCTTTGGGTAAGGAGCGAGGTAGCGAGAAAAATGAAGGGGACTCTATAGGTATTCACTTCGCTTTATACGATGGGCAACCTTTAAAAGCAATTGCACGATTGGATCAATCAGAGGGGAAAATTGCACAAGTTCGATTTGTCGCAGTAGAAGATAATCAGCAAGGAAAAGGCTATGGCCGGATGATTATGGAGGCAACAGAGTCAATGGCTAAATCTAATGGAAATTCGAAAATGATACTACATGCTCGAGATTATGCTGTTGATTTTTACTTAAAACTCAATTATAAGTTAATCGAACCGTCCTATAAACTCTTTGATGTTTTGCAACATTATTTGATGGAAAAAGAACTTTAAATGAATAAAAATAGTGTATTGTTTTATTTTACTTTTAAGCGTTCTTCTATTTTTTTTGTAATTAATTGAAAGAGTAATTTTGCTTCTTTCTCTTCTAACTTTCGAGCAAATCGTATTATCCTACCCTGGTATTCAAAGTCTATTCTTTCCCCCCCTCTGATCCAAGGTGAATTTTCCCAAACAGATTGAAACGATTTTTCTTTTGACTGAAAAACAGCAATTTTTTTAATGTTTTCAAAGAAATAAGGATGTGAGCGGCCATAATTTCGAATTGATTTTTTGTAATGCAAAGCGGCCTCATCAATTTTTATCAATTCTTTTCCCCATAAAAGCCAAAAGAATGCCCTCGATACTTTAATTGCATAATATGCCCAAAAAAACATAAAGACGAACAATATTACGTTTTCCTTGCTAGAAAGATTAAATGTAAAATATGACCAAATTATTATTGCGCCAATCATGATCCACATAGCAAACCAAGCCCCCATTAAACCCTTCACCCATGAAGCTTCTTGAGGATAAATTACGATCGTTGTTCGTTTTTTATCCTCTATAAAACTGATGCGCTGACCAATCCATTTCATGATGCGAAAGTACCTAATATTTGGAAATAAATACGCACAATAAAAGGTGACCGAAGCCACCTTTTATTAAAATTATTTTTAAATTTTATTCCACTATTAAACGTTTCATAAGCTTTTCGTTTTCGATAGATACTTCTACAACATAAATACCTGATTGCAAAGTTTGGGTATTTAACTCGAATTGCATTGCTCCTGACAATGAACCATAATTTCTTTCAACAATTGTTTTTCCTGATAAATCGAGTAATTTGATTCCTATTTGACTTTCATTAGATATGTTTAGAGCTATAATTGCAAAATCACTTGCTGGGTTTGGATAAACTTTTAATGTTTCATCAGGTTGAGAAAGTAACTCACTAACAGATGCAGCTGTACCATCTATAAATCCGTTGGCAACGGCCTCAGGAATTGTAGATTTATCCGCATTGTCAATGCGTCCGGTTGGACTAAACATCATGCCTATGATGTGCATGTTTGCTTCATCCCAATCAGCAGGTAAGGTGAATTCAAAAGTGACAGTATGCGTTTCCCCTGCATTCACAGATGCTGGGAAGCTATTCACTTCTCCTGTAAAGGAAGGAGAAATGGCACGGGCAACATGGTCGTATACCATTGATGCTGCAGGAACTGGATTCGGTAATAATTCATATCCTCCCATAACCCCGTTTCCACCGCCAGCATAGGCATTAGATTGAGCATAACCTGATGTTCCTGTGACACCGTCCTCAGTAAGGACACAAGCCAATTTGTAATTGTTATTTGCAGTTGATTGAAAATCTGCGGAAACAGAAACATTCAATACACGAGTTGCAGGGTCCCATGTCGCTCCATTTGTAATTAAAGCTGTTGGTGAAATTTGAAGTCTGGAGTAAAAATCAGTCGCCATTGCTGACGGATCCACCTCTGTACCTCTATCAACCAAAGCACTTGGATAACCACTTACCAGGGCCCCCATGCCAGTATCATATGAAGAAACGGCCATAGGATCAGAATTATGAACTGCAATACCTGCCCAAAACTCACCATATTGTTCTTCGAACAAATCCATATAAACAGCCCCTCTTGGACACCATGCACACCACGTTCCGGTCCCCTTTTCCCCAACTACCATTTTCCCTGGAGCCGGCACTATAGGGTTGACAACGGTCGAAGAAGCGTCATCAGCAGTATCGTCATCTTGTCCATTTCCATTAATATTACTCACAGTGAAAGTCAATATATTTGTCCCAGCTACCAAATCAATTTGATTTGTCATTGTGAATGATTGCTCTACTAAAGAGTTCATTGAAAGTGAAGAATACGACTGATTGTAATCTATACCGTTGTAGTTACAATTGATATCAAAACTATTTATTGCATTGATTCCTAGGTTTCTTACTTTGAAAGAAGGCTCAACTGAATTAGTCGCGATATTACCTCCATTAAATCCTGCATAAGTTGCAGCAGCATTTAAATCAGTAAGAACGTAAGGAGTAATCGTCGTTTGGAAATCATCTATATAAAATTGAGAGTCATAAGGCGCATCAGCATCAACAGGAAAAATATCTATTGCTTCAATTTGATTTACCGTATTTGAGAAATAGCCAACAGATTGGTCATTTATAAATACTTCCCATTTATTAATGTTGAAGTTAATTTCCAAACGGAAATTAAACCATGAACCCTGAGGATATGCTGCTGAAAAACCAGCAACCTGATTAAATACCAACGTCCCATTATCTTCGAAATACGTATCAAGTGAGTAAGTATTTCCCATTACTGCAGTTTTCTGTAAATTGAAATAAGCCGCTTTACCTGAATTCACTTTCATGTTGAATTCCATTTCAAATTGACCACTATTCAATATCCCAAAATGACGAATAAGATCCACGGGTCCCCCTGTTGATGCGGTTGAAGAAAAATACAATGAATTTAAGGGACTCGACGCATCGGCATTCGTCACATTAACATCTTCAGCTCCTCCCGGAGCATTACTCCATGTTGTCCATTGCCCCCCACTTTGAGGACAGAGTTTCATTCCAGCTGTATAGCTATCAAAATTATCTATAAATATTTGTGAAAAGGTCGATACGGAAAGTAACAAGCCTGTAATAAAAAGTAATTGTTTTTTCATGCTCTTCAATTTTTTATGAGTGACTAAATTAGGATATTAACGAGATTTCATTTGTAAAAAAGGCGTGCCATTATTGAAGTCTTAAATCATTTAAAATAGCGGAAATCTTGGCCTTTCTTTAAACCAACGACAGTTTCATAAATTAGACGAATAGTGTTCTCCACATCTTCTTTACGAACAGTTTCAACAGTGGTATGCATATAACGCAGAGGCAAAGAAATCAATGCACTGGTTACACCTTCATTTGAGTAGGCGAAGGCATCTGTATCGGTTCCAGTTGCTCTTGATGCAGCGGCACGCTGAAAAGGGATTTTATGTTTGTTGGCTGTATCAATGATGTATTTTAATAAATTATTCTGCACCGCTGGACCATAGGTGAGTACAGGTCCATCTCCTGATTTTTGGTCACCATTTTCAATTTTATCAACCATCGGAGTGGCCGTATCGTGACATACATCCGTAATTATAGCTACATCAGGCTTTATCCTGCGAGAAATCATTTCAGCACCTCGCAAGCCAACCTCCTCTTGAACCGAATTAACAATGTACAGTCCAAAAGGCAATTTCACTTTGTTTTCCTTAAGCATTTTTGCTACTTCAGCAATCATGAAGCCTCCAACCCTATTGTCAAGAGCGCGACCAACATATCTATTTTTATTCAAAATAATAAATTCATCTTCAAAAGTTACTACGCATCCGACATGCACGCCCATCATCTCTACTTGTTCCTTTGAATCACATCCACAATCAAGGAAGATGTTTTTTAAACTTGGTGTTTCCTCTTTTAGTTGACGGGTGTGAATAGCTGGCCAACCAAAAACTGCTTTAACAATCCCCTTGTCAGTATGTATATTTACTCGTTTCGAAGGTGCTATCATATGATCGGACCCCCCATTTTTTCGTAAATAAATAAATCCATCTTTCGTGATATAGTGAACAAACCATGAAATTTCATCAGCATGCGCCTCAATTACAACTTTATACTCTGATTCAGGGTTTATAACGCCTACCACCGACCCATAATTATCCGTGAAATATTCATCTATATATGGCTTGAGATAATGCAACCATAATTTTTGACCGTCAGACTCAAATCCTGTTGGACTCGGATTATTTAAATAATTTTCTAAAAATTTTTCTGATTTACTGGTAATAATTTTTTTCATACCTCTTTTACTTTTCAATTATTCGTTGTGATTTATTTCTCACCGCATCAAGGTAATATTTCCTTTGATTATCGATTCTGCTCCGTCAATGCAAATAGCTTTCAAATAATAATCATAAACATCGGGATCGAGCTGCTTACCGCGAAATGTCCCATCCCAACCAATGGTCCTGTCAATTGATTCAAAAACCATTTCTCCCCACCTATCAAAAACCCGAAATAACATTCCTTCAATTAGCTGTCCGCGCACATACAAAACATCATTTTCTCCGTCACCATTGGGAGAGAAAGCATTTGGAATAAAAATAAACGGATCTCCGCAAATAAAAGTAAAAGCTTTTACCAAGACCGTATCTGATTTGGTACATATTCCATCCGAAACAGTCAATTGAAATAAAGTAGTTTCATTGATTTCGGCACTTGTAGTTTGCATTGTAGCATTCGTCACAGCTCCTGGGGGACTCCATGAATATTGCAATCCTGATGGCTGACCCGTCAGGGTTACTGTTGATCCTACCCCCACATTGTATTCCGATGATGATGCAATAACGTCCCCTTCAGCAATTGAGCTCACTTCAATAAAAATAGAATCTTCAATAACACAGCCATTGGATGCCGATGCCGTTACATATATATACTGGGAGAGACTTGGACTTACTTCTACTTGACTTGATGAACTTGGGGCAACAATTAATGAATCTGGTTCCCAAGAATATGTAAAAGTGATAGAAGAATTAGAATTGAAAGCACTAATTGTAGTTATATCCCCTAAACAAATAGAGTCATTTGCTGATAACTGAAGTGAGGAACTGATGAATGTCACCTGTACACTGTCAATTTCATAACAACCTGCATTACCAGCCATGACGTAATATATTGAGGTTCCAAGAGGGGTTATTGTCAATACCGAATCTGCTAAATTTGTATTAAGTGTATCTGAAAAAGTAGAGGAAGAAGACCAAATAAAATAATCGGCTGTACCATAAGAATTAACAATTAACTCAACAGGCACAGGCGAGCATAACTCTATAGAAGAGCTTGCATTTATTTGAATAGAGTCAGTGACTGTTATGGTGATCTGCGCAGTATCAGTGAAAAGGCAGACACTGTCAGTAACATATAGGTAGATTTCATAAATACCTGGTAAATTATACGTGACTTCCGGATTAAAAATCACAGAAGTAGTATCCCCATTTCCAAAATCCCACAAATAGCTGTCAGATGTTGTTGAGAAATTATCTAAAACGACATTGAATGTGGAGCAACCTAATGTTTGATCAGCAGAAAATTGTGCATTCGGAATCAATTGGAAATCAAATTTGAAAACAATATTGTTACAATTGGTACTCAAATTATCATTTGACCAAGCCCCCGGGGTAGTCGGAAAATCTGAATATCCGCCACAACCTCCGCAAACCGATTGGTAAACAACCCCATTTTTATCAAAACGAGATGTCCCTCCGTCAACGTGCTCTTGTGCCAGATTACCTCCCAAGTATGAACCATATAACATTGAATTAAAACTCTTATCAATAACTAAAAGATAAAAATCAAAGCCATCTGCTGGGAGTTGTAGAAAAGCATTTGAAGTCACAGGCATTCCGCTTAAAGGAGTCCCCTGCAGTATATTTGCTCCCCAGCCAGAAATATACATATTACCGCAAATGTCGACCAAGAATGCCGAAGGGGAAATATTTATATTCCCTCCCCCATTTCCAAAAACAGTTGAATTAAGATTTGTTGTCAATGTCGGATCAAGTTTGATAACATATTGGCTGCTATTTGCAATTACAAACGATGCATTATTCACTGGAAAGGAACCTTGTGCAGATTGACCAACTAAAAATACATTGTCATTTCTATCAATCTCTACAAAAAAGGTTTGATCATAATTTGCCGTCCCAATATAAGAGGCTTTGGTAATTGATGTAGCTGAGGGATTTAATTTAGCCACAAAGCCATCTGTTTTACCTCCATTATAATTGGGTTTCCACGCTCCTGCTGTACCAGAAAGATTTAAGGAACTCGTGCCGCCAGCAAAAACTATATTAGCACTGGAATCTATTTTAATGGAATAACATGCATCATTGTTACTCCCTCCGTAATAGCTTGACCATAATAAACTGGATAAATCAGATGTTAATTTAAAAATAACCCCATCTTGCATTCCTGCATTTGTTGGTTGAAAAGCACTCAAAACAGGAAAATTCATTGAACGAGAACATGACGCTACAAGACAATTACCAATAGAATCCAACATGATTTCACCTCTAAATTGATCCCCATAATTAGTAGTAAGTGAATCATAGGCAGCGACAGAAGAATAGGTACCAGATGTCACTTTTGTATTTATCCCATCATTGAGACTTCCACCAATATAAGTCGAAGCAAGGAGATCTTGGCCATTTGAACTTAATTTTGAAACATAAATATCAGTTCCTTGGTCAGTAAAAGAAACACCATTGAAGTAAAAATTGGAATTTGGGGAGCCTCCAGCATGGGCCCCCTGATAAGCATTTATAATTGGGAAGTCTGTACTCGATGTGGCTCCATAGACATAAAGGTTATTTTGCTTATCACAAATCAAGCTATGCGCCGTCTCAGATCCCTCATCTTGACCACCACCGCCGAGATAGGTTCCCCAAATCATAGTTGATCCATCTGAGGAATACTTTGAAATAAAAACATCCGTTATTCCATAAGTTGGATTTGTTGGTAAAGTAAAATTGGATACAACATCAAAAGCTTCATTATCTGGTGTAGGATAAGAATTGCCATAAACCGTTCCAGCCGAATAAGCAGTCCCATCGTAACCATATGTTGCCGTCATTCCAAAATTATCAGATAAAGAACCTGAATAAGTAGCAAAAACAAGAATTGGGTCAATAATAAGCCCATATGCCTTATCGTAATTACCAAGTTTAAAGGTTACTCTATTTTCTTTAATTTGAAATGCACATTCAACTTCAACAACTTTTCCATTTATAATTTGATACGAGTAGGGCTTTTGTTCTATAATTTGACCCAAATCAGTTTCTATTACTAAATTCTTGTCCTTCAGCTTGAGTTTGTTTTGCCCTACAAATTGCAGTAAAAGTTGCGAGGGGCTGGCGTTAGGTTGAACATGGAATTCATATTTTAGATGAAATTTATCCTCAATCAATTTTAAATCAATACCATCATACAATTCTCGCATTATTGCCTCCTCAAATCCATGGACATCTGAAGCCCATTTTGCAGAGTTGTTGCCAAGGAAGTAATTAAAATAATAACTTGATGGATTGACTTTTTCAATAACAGAAACTTTATTTGATCCTTCAAAGTTGAGATGAACCACTGTCTGTTTTATAACTGGAGATATATTTTGGGAAGCTGACGGATCATTGTGTATTCGTCTCAAAGCTGAAAAATCTTGTAAATGAAAAATAAATTTATTTTGTTCAATCCACAAATTACCCCCATTAAATGGTGCTTTGAATAGAACTGACTCTGGCCATTGACCTTTGTTTTCGATGAAATTAAAGTGTGCATCATGAGGATGAAGTATGTCCTGAGAAATACAAACTAGTCTTAGAAAAAAGATAAGCGTCAATAAATATAATCGAATCATCTTCGCAAGTTAGAGAACTAAAATAAGTATTTTAATCAGTAGTGACAGAGATCGATTATTGTTTTTAGCATATTTATACTTAACAAAGTTTTAGTCTCGACCCTACTTCATCCCTTAAAATTCGCTAATTTCGTGTCGCTTGAAATTGAAATTATCAAAATAATTAAATGGAAAATAAAAACCGTGTAAAATCGCTTTTCAAGATAGAATTCCCAATTATTCAAGCCGGTATGATTTGGTGCTCAGGTTGGCGACTTGCCTCGGCAGTTTCAAATGCTGGAGGACTCGGAATCATTGGTTCCGGCTCAATG
>CAMATR010000024.1 GCA_945861175.1 Chitinophaga pinensis
TGGTGGCTAACAAAATCAAAGTCCAGATTACGCTGGACAACCCACCCATGATTAAGTCATGAGAAAAATTAGTTCCATTGCTCGTAATTGCCTGGAAAACATAGAGTGGGGAAGTACCGATATCTCCGAATACAATTCCGATGGTAATAAGTAAGCCGGCAGCCGATGCCTTGTGTGTATTTAGTGACATAAAAAGTGTTTGGACAAATGTACTTTAATTCGCATGAATGCAAATAAAAGTTAAAAAAAAATCCCGATCTCTTGATCGGGATTCATGCTATACAAAGTTGATTCTTTTTTATTTTTTCACTGTATCTAAAACCGCCTTGAAAGCTTCAGGGTGGTTCAAAGCTAAATCTGCAAGAACTTTACGGTTCAATTCAATTCCGCTTTTGTGAACAGCTCCAATGAATTGAGAATAGCTCATTCCGTGCTGACGAGCACCCGCATTGATACGAGCGATCCAAAGTGAACGGAAGTTTCTTTTCTTTTGCTTACGACCTTCATAAGCATAATTTAGACCTTTTTCTACTGCGTTTTTTGCAACAGTCCAAACATTTTTTCTGCGACCAAAGTAACCTTTAGCCAGCTTCATCAAGTTTTTTCTACGAGCTCTTGATGCTACGTGATTTACTGATCTTGGCATAATCTTGAGTTTTTTGATAAAAAGTGCCTGCCGTGGCAGACTTAGGTACTCGTTACCGGGTTAAACAATTAATAAACCGATTGTGCTGAATCCACCGAAGTGAATTACTTCATGCACAATTGTAATTTTACATTCGACACGTCTGATTCGTGAACCAAACCAGCAGCTGTCAAATTACGCTTACGTTTCGTCGACTTCTTAGTTAAGATGTGACTTTTGAAAGCGTGCTTTCTTTTAATTTTACCGCTTCCAGTGATTGTGAATCTCTTCTTTGCACTGGATTTAGTTTTCATTTTTGGCATCTCTCTTCGTTTTTAAAGTTACCTCTGTATAGCATCTTGCAAGGTAGTTTCAATTTGTGCTGCGCTTCCGTTTGCATGTCATCAAAAGCTACGCTTTTTCTTATTTTTTCTTTGGGTTGATCATAATGATCATTCGTTTCCCTTCCAATTTCGGTAGCTGTTCAACAGCACCTATATCGGCCAATTCTTGTGCAAATTTCAAAAGAAGAATTTCTCCTCTGTCCTTGAATACGATAGTTCGACCGCGGAAAAACACATATGCTTTGACTTTGTTTCCTTCTTCCAAAAACTTGCGAGCATGTGCAAGTTTAAAGTTGAAATCATGGTCATCCGTGTTTGGTCCAAATCGAACTTCTTTTAAAACAACTTTGCTTTGCTTCGCTTTAAGTTCCTTTTGCTTTCTTTTCTGATTGTAAAGAAACTTCCTGTAGTCCATGATCTTGCATACCGGCGGTACTGCATTTGGAGAGATTTCAACGAGGTCAAGTTCTTGTTCTTCAGCCAATCTGATTGCGTCTGAAGTTGTCATGACTTTTGGTTCTTCTCCTTCGATTACAAGACGAATTTCACGTGACAAAATCTTCTCATTGATTTTGTGTTGTTCTGTTTCCTCTCTTCTTACAAAAGGTTTTTTAGTGTTTTTTCTCATTCAATTTATTAATCATTTATCGACAACTCATTATCTATTGTTTTTTGAACCAATGAAGCAAAATCTTCAATCTTCATCGAACCAAGATCTCCAACTCCACGCTGACGGACAGATACTTGAGCATTTTCTGCTTCTTTCTCGCCAACAATCAACATGAATGGGGTTTTCTTGAGTTCCGCATCTCTGATTTTTTTACCAATCTTTTCGTTCCGGTCGTCAACAAAGCCGCGAATATCGTAATTATTTAGCAAATCTGAAAGTTTTTCTGCATAGTCGTTGAATTTCTCGGAGATTGGCATAATTGAAAATTGTTCTGATGACAGCCATAATGGAAAGTCCCCAGCGCAATGCTCAAGTAAAACCGCAACAAATCGCTCCATAGATCCGAAAGGTGCGCGGTGAATCATTACTGGTCGATGCTTTTGGTTGTCAGCACCTGTGTACTCAAGTTCAAAGCGTTCAGGTAAGTTGTAATCAACCTGAATTGTGCCAAGTTGCCATTCTCTTCCTATGGCATCCTGTACCATGAAGTCAAGTTTTGGTCCATAAAAAGCTGCTTCTCCATATTCAACAACGGTTGTCAACTCTTTTTCAGCTGCAGCCTCAATAATAGCTCTTTCAGCTTTTTCCCAATTTTCATCACTGCCGATATACTTGGCAGAATTTTCTTTATCTCGCAATGAAATTTGGGCTTTAAAATTCTGAAAGTTAAGTGTCTTAAAAATATATAAAACGAGATCAATAACCTTTTTAAATTCATCTTTAACTTGCTCTTGCATGCAGAAAATGTGAGCATCATCCTGAGTAAAGCCCCTTACTCTAGTCAAACCATGCAATTCCCCAGATTGTTCGTAACGATACACTGTTCCAAATTCCGCAAAACGAATAGGCAGATCTTTGTAAGATCTTGGTTTTGATTTGAATATCTCACAATGGTGGGGGCAGTTCATTGGTTTTAGAAAGAATTCTTCATTGGCATCCGGTGTGCGAATTGGCTGGAAAGAATCCGCACCATATTTAGCATAATGTCCTGAAGTAACATATAAATCTTTGTGCCCGATATGCGGAGTAATTACCTGTTCATAGCCCGATTTTCTTTGTGCTTTTTTCAGGAAATTCTCTAATCGTTCTCTTAAAGCAGCACCTTTTGGCAGCCATAGCGGAAGTCCTTGACCTACTTTTTGAGAAAAGGTAAATAGTTCAAGTTCTTTGCCTAATTTTCTATGGTCTCTGCGTTTTGCTTCCTCAAGTTTTTCTAAGTGTTCATCTAGTTCAGACTGTTTTGGGAAAGTTACACCGTAGATTCGTGTGAGTTGTTTATTTTTTTCATCACCTCTCCAATAGGCTCCAGCAATTGCGGTTAGTTTCACTGCTTTGATAAATCCAGTATCTGGAATATGTGGGCCACGACAAAGGTCGGTGAAATTACCTTGTGTATAGAAAGTGATATGTCCGTCATCTAAACCTTCTAAAAGTTCTAGTTTGTATGGATCAGCCTTTTCGGTGAAAAAAGAGATTGCTTCTTTTTTACTGATTTCTGTTCGAATGAATTGGTTTTTCAATTTCGCCAATTCTTTCATTTTTTGTTCGATTTTCTCAAGATCTTTCTCTGAAATGGAGTATTGCATAAGATCCACATCGTAGTAGAAACCACTATTAATTGGTGGGCCAATGGCAAGTTTGATACCGGGATAATGAAATTCAAGTGCCTCAGCCATTAAGTGAGCGGAAGAGTGCCACATTGTTGATTTTCCTTCTGTATCGTTCCAAGTTAATAATTGAAGTGTTGAATCTTCAATGATCTCACGATTTGCATCAATCACCTGATCATTTACTTTTGCTGCAAGGACATTTCTTGCTAAACCTTCTGAAATACTCTTTGCGACATCGAAGGAAGAAGTTCCTTTTGGGAATTCTTTAACTGAGCCATCGGGAAGGGTAATCTTGATCATTTTTTTAAAATTTAATGTGCCAAAGATAGTTATTCGTTCTTAATGTATAGTTTGATTTTCTTTTCTGTTCGATAGATTTTAAGCGAAAATCAAAGAAAAAACCTTTCATTTGCTATGGATCATGAATTTCACTGAAAAAATAGATTTCCGATTCTTTAAAAGACCATTTCTTACAATGGCGTTGGCTCTGTTTTGCGGTATCCTTTTAGGATTCGATTTATCAGAGTATCACTTATTTTTTCCTATTTCGATTTCGCTTGCTACCCTTTCGGTAATTTGTCTTTTGTTGTATTATTTTCTAAAGGTTAAATTGTTCTTGCCGTTCACATTTATTACTTTTCTTCTTGTCGGTTTTTTATTGATATCTGATCGTGTTGGTATCAGTGAAACAGATCGGTTTGAAAAGGAGTATTCAGCAGATAATACATTGATAGTTGAATTATCTGCTATAGATCAAAATAATAGAGAGTGGCGAAAAATGACAGGTATAATAAGGGATTTGAAGGATGATGTGTCAAAAGTATCCGTCAACGTACCTATTGTTTTATATATTCAAACAGAAGGTTTTTTGTTGGCTAAGGGCGATATAATTGCTACCGTATCTCAAGTTGAAAAAATAAAAAACGCTAAAAATCCCGGGGAGTTTAATACTGAATATTTTTGGCGGTCAAAAGGGGTGAAATACATGACTTTTGTAGGTGCGGATGAGTTCAAGGTACTACGACATATTCAGCAAGGTTTTTTTGCTGATAAACTCGATCAAACAAGTAATTATTTAAAGTCTGCGCTAACTGAAAATTTGAAGGGGGATGAATTGGCTATTGCCCTAGCATTGATTCTTGGAGATAAAACATTGTTAGATATTGAAGTTAAAAATAGTTTTACGAATACGGGAGCAATGCATATTTTGGCTGTATCGGGTTTACATGTTGGAATAATTATGCAAATTCTCATGTTCTTCCTTGGGCGTTTCCCAAAATTGATTAGCCGCAAATCTGCTGTGATAATTGTTGTTGTCATTATTTGGATTTATGCTATTTTAACTGGACTTTCAGCTTCTGTGCTCAGAGCAGTTTTTATGTTTTCTGTTCTTGTATTATCCCAATTAACAGAGCGTAATTACGATGCAATTAACACCTTATTTTTTACAGGATTTGCCTTGTGTTTATGGGATCCATTTACTTTGTTTGATATTGGTTTTCAGTTGTCTTTCATGGCTATGTTTGGCATTTTTTTATTTTATAAGCCAATTGAAAAATGGATCTTCTTTGAAAATAAATGGTTGTTAAAGATTTGGCAAGGAACAGCTATAGGTTTTGCTGCCCAGTTAATGACAACACCCTTGTCATTATATTATTTTCATCAATTCCCTAACTATTTTGTCTTGACTAATATAGGATTGATGGCATCAAGCGGAATCATTTTAGGAGCGGGAATTTTTATTTTTGCCTTCAAATGGCTCCGTCCACTGGCAAAACTAACGGGAATGGTATTGACTGTTTCAATTTTTTTATCCTTGGGTTTTATAAGATGGGTAGAAGATTTACCGGGTGGTGTAGCTTATGGTTTTGAACTATCCCTGCATATGGTTCTTTTAATGGCGATTGCCATTTTATTGCTATTTAAAGGCTCAACTAATAAAAAATGGACGTTAATTCTTTCTTGTTCGAGCATGCTACTTATTGGCTCAAGTGTTTATAATCGCTATATGAATTTACGTTTGAATGAATTTTGTGTGCTGAACCTAAAAAAGCCAGCATTTATTATTAAAGAAGGGGGAGATATCCTATGTTTTTATGATGCTGATAAAGATGATTTCGAGAAAATACAATTCGCTGTTGAAAGTTACAGTAAGCTTTATCCAGGAGATATCAGGTATTTTTCACTAGATAAAAATTGGTTATTGAATAATTCCACTTTCAAGATTCAGGTTGAAAACAGAAATGATTCTAAATTGATTTCAATTAATGATAAGAACTATACATTGATTCTTCGAAATACATTCGATTCTAACCCACTAAATAAGGCAACATTGATCGCTATGCCTTGGGTGAAAATTGAAGCTGATCACAATCTGATAAGTGGTGCATTTCGATCATTGATTTAAAAAAAAAGCCCGAGAGTATCGGGCTTTTTTAATATTAATTATTTCTAAAGAATTATCGATTCAACATAACAGGCATAACCAACATCAATACATCTTCACTTTCGTTGTCTTTTACTGCAGGCATTAATAATCCGGCACGGGAAGGTTCACTCATTTCTAAACGAACTTCTGCTGTGTCGATGTTGATCAACATTTCCATTAGGAAACGTGAATTGAAACCAATTTCCATATCGTCACCATTATAGTTGCATGTCAAACGTTCGTTTGCTTCATTTGCAAAATCAACATCTTCAGCAGACAAAGAGAGTTCAGAACCCACTAATTTTAACTTAACTTGATGTGTCGTTTTGTTGGCAAAAATTGAAACACGTTTAATTGAACTTAAGAATTGTAATCTGTCAATCGTTAAAACATTTGGATTTTCTTTTGGAATTACAGCTTCGTAATTTGGATATTTTCCATCAATCAATCTACAAATTAACACTAGGTCATTGAATTTAAATACAGCATTCGATTCATTATATTCAATAACAACTTCTTCTTTACCACTTAAATTTGATTTCAGCAGATTCAAAGGTTTTTTAGGAAGGATGAATGCAGAGCTTCCGGTTGCTTGGGAGTCTGTTCGTCTGTAGCGAACCAATTTATGAGCATCTGTAGCAACGAAGATTATATCTTCTGGGCTGAATTGACAAAAAACACCGCTCATTACGGGTCTTAACTCATCGTTTCCAGTTGCAAAAAGTGTTTTATTGATGGCTTTAGATATAATCTCGCCGGAAACTTTTATAGTGTTAGCATTAGCTATTTCAGGGCTCCTTGGGAAGTCTTCACCGTTGTATCCGACCATTTTCGATTTTCCATTATCATATGCAATTTCTACAGCGAAAGTTGTCTTATCAACAAGGAAAGTACAAGGCTGATCCGGTAAATTTTTAAGAGCTTCAAGTAAAATTTTGGCTGGTATAGCTATTTTACCAGTTTCATTGGCTTCTACGTCAAAATTTGTTCGAATAGTAGTTTCTAAGTCTGAAGCAGAGACGGTCATTTTACCTTCGCTAATTTCAAATAAGAAATTATCTAAAATTGGCAAGGTATTACTTGTACTAAGTACCCCTGAAATACTTTGTAAATGCTTTAGTAACGTAGAACTCGAAATAATGAAATTCATGTATCTTAAAATTTAGTTCAAATCTAGTGAATGAGCCTTAAATTGACTTTTCTTACGGCTTGTTTTTTTAAGTATTTATCAACAATTTTTAACCAAAGGATAACTTGGTTTTATTTATTTGGGCGTTTCCTTTTTGAAAGATCCATAGGAAAATACACATGCCCCAAAATTAAAGGATTGAAAACGAAATACTGACATTTTACCATCTGCCCATTTGGCAATTGACACCAAAATTTATTCATATCGATATTCACAATGTCCCCGAAATCATTCACTTGATGGTCATCGGATTTAATGCGATACATTTTCAGTTTTGTGGTTTTATTTGATGTTTCTGTTAGTGAAAGTGTCGCGAATGGTGAAGCACGCTGCATACTATCAATTTGTTTTTTAGACAATTCAAAGTTTGCGAGATCAAAATGGATTTTTTTGTAAGCATTTAAATAACGATAAATCATTGCTGTGTCAAGATTTTGAAGTTTTCTTGCTTGTTGGTAAACATTAAGTTTATTGCCTTCTTGCGCGACTGTAAAGCTTAATGTAGGATCATCGTAATGTTTTACTACAACTTTTTTAATTTTTTCTCGAGGAATAGCAAAAATGCGTGTGCACATCCATTTTCTTCGGTCAGCAAAAAACCGTGGTTCGATTATGCCATTTAAACCTTTAATTTTCATCATAACAGGCTTTGCACTCTTTCCGTATTGATCTGAATCAAGTAGCATTGTTTGTCCGTAATGATCTTGCGCCGCTGGACCAATGTACCATGTTTTTGTCCAATCGCCATCTTGAAAGATTTCTACTTTTATATGCTGAGAAGCCATTAGGTTTGTTAACTGTTTCTGAGAATTTTCTTTTAAGTAGCCTTTAAATTCAATATTTTTAAATGCATCAAGGATAAAGTGAACGTTTTCTTGAGTCACGCAAGACCCATCACTCTCTGTCCATTCATTTCCATTTTTAATTATTTCAATTTGATTATTGAAAGCATCTGTGATGATGAATTTGTCGATAGAGGTTGTGTCGTCAATGCTGAAATCAATTAACTCGGAATCTGATTTCCCTTTAGTTTTTATTAAAGTTGAGGCATACCAGCCTAAAAATGCAATAATAAGGGAGGAGGAAATAAGAATAATCAGTTTTTTCATTTAGCGGTTCTTTGCATAACGGTTTTTTCGAAGATAGCCCATAATGAATGCGAAAAGTAATACTATAATTATGGGAAATAATAGATTGACTAATTTGTAAAACTTAGCATCTTGTTTAATTTTTTCTTTGTCAATAGCATGTATGTCGATTTGCCTGCTCCGAATATCAAGTACTGAATTTTCCCCCATCATATAATCAACAAGGTTTTGGAAAAATTCTTGATTTCCAAAATATATTGGAATCCCGAGTTGTGCTAATTCAGGATCCATTCTCAAGTCATTGAATTCAGTTGGACGATACATGAATCCATTTCCATTTCTTGCAGGCATAGAATCGTAGCTGTTTGAGATGAAACGACCATTTCCAATCAAGAAAACTTTTCCTTCTTTACTGCTTTTCTCTTTGTATTTCGCAATCGGATTATTAGCAAATTCATCTACAATTCTATTTTTGAAATGGGACTCAAAATAGCCCTCAGCAACTCCAGCGAGGCAACGTTTATTTATCTCGTCATTTGGGTTTCCAATGAGCTCTGGGTTTTTACCATAATTGAGCGGCATTGCAAGATTAACAAGGGGAGCAAGTCCAGTAGCATTGGAGTTTGTGGACGATGTTAAAACTGGTGACAAGGTGTTTTTACTGCTTCCTACGAACTGGATTTCATTTGCATATTTCAATGAAACTGGTTCTAGATTTCTCGAGATAGGATGACTTGTTGGGGAAGCCATAACATGGAAGAACCAAGGGATTAAAGATTGTTTCGAAAAGGGTACAGCTTTGGGTGCACAATTAACATCAACAATGTAATTATCATTGATTTTTAGTCCGTAATCAAACAGCATCCTTTCCAACCCAGTTTGTATGCGAATTGTGTGCGTCATTCCTTTTGTATTCAAAGAATCTTCGCTAAGGTAGAGCGCATCAAGAAAACACATTAATCGACCGCCTCTCATAACAAACTGGTCGATAATATATAGCTCTTTATCTGAGAAGGGTTTTGTTGGACGTGAAATAACTAACCCATCCACATTGTCTAATGCAGCTAATGAATCATTCAAAGTAATATCTGCTATTGCAAAATAAGGAGCAATTAGAGATCTTGCTCTTTGCGTTTGCGAATAGTTGAGCTCACCGTGGCCTTGTAAGAAAGCGATACGCGGTTTATTTTTTTCAATAGCTCTTCTTAAAGAGCTTATTAGGATATACTCAAGGTTATTTATCGAATTATTTATGATGTCAGTTATAGCATCCAGATTATAAGGCTTTTTAACTGTTGATCCTGGAAGAAATTGAACCGTTTGAACTGTTGAACCTCCATAGTCTATTTCTGCTCCTGGCCAAATCATTATTTTACTTTGTTCTCCATCGTTCATATACACTAGTTCCATTGGAAGAATTCCCTTCTCTTCTGCGTATATAGTTCTGAATAACTCTTGTTGTTCGGCCTCAGTACCGGCATTAGGGTCAATAAACTGATATTCAATTCGATCGCCCGCATATTGCTTGAATTCTTTTAGTTTGTCTTCGAGTGTGTTGCGAAAATGTTTCAGTTCAGCAGGAAGATTGCCTTCAAGATAAATCTTTATGTTTAAGCGGTTTTCAAAATTGGATTTATTCTCAAGAAATGCAATTGTACCTTTAGAAAGCGAGTAGCGACTATCTTCAGTAATATCGACCCGACGGTAAAGCAAAGATGCAATCACATTAACTAAGATGATTCCTGCGATGAAGACACCCAAAAATGTCCAGTTAAAAAATCCCTTTGAAATTTTCTTATCAGCCATGTTTTCTTTTTGCTTTATCTGCTTTTCAAACATGTTTTACTTTTTTAAGGTTTTAATGACTGTCAATGCTGCAAAAATGAACAGACTGATGATCGAAATGAAATAGATAATATCGCTAGTGTCAATAACTCCACGTTTGATTGCATCATAGTGAAAGGATAGACTAATATATTGAACGATGAAATCAAATTTACCCATCAAATTAAATGACCCAAGTAATTTAAGACCATCATAAAAAAACCAGCAAAGGAACATTGATAAGATAAATGCTACAATTTGACTGCTAGTTAAAGATGACGCGAAAATTCCAATTGCAACAAATACAGCACCCATCAAAACCAATCCTATGTATGAAGTGAGTGTTGCCCCGCTGTCTATTACTCCGATAGGGCTACCCAAGTTATACATTGAGATGTAATAAATTATAGTTGGGATCAGAGCGATTACCAAAAGTGTAACTCCTGCGAAGTATTTCGCTAACAGTATTTTTAAATCCGATATTGGTCGGGTAAACAGTAATTCTATAGTTCCGGTTCTTCTTTCTTCAGCAATTGAGCGCATCGTAATCGCAGGGATTAGAATAAGAAAAATAATAGGAGATAAGTTGAAAAATGGAATCAAATCAGCCTCAGTACCTTCCAATAAGTTGCTGCTATATGAAATGATCCAGTGAAAAAGTCCAGATGAAATAAGGTAAATCAGAATGAAGATGTATCCTATAATTGAACTAAGGAAACTTTTAATTTCCTTAAAATACAATGCTCTCATTAATACGGTTGTTTGTTGTTTGTAAAATTAAGATTTCTTCCTGAATCAAGTGATCGACTTTTCGAATCAAAAATGAAAGTTTATAAATATCAAAAGTTAATAACCCAAATAATTAAACTTATTAAAACGTAAAAGTCCCGCCATGAGGCAGGACTTTTAAGAATTAATTGAGAAATATATCGTTATGCTAACTTCACATCAACTGCATTCAATCCTTTTCTTCCTTCTTCGATGTTGAATTCAACTTCATCGTGTTCTTTAACCTTATCAACTAAACCAGATACGTGAACGAAGTACTCTTTTTTAGACTCTTCATCAATAATGAATCCGAATCCTTTCGTTTCATTAAAGAATTTAACAACTCCTTTACTCATTTTTATTGTATTATAAATTTTGTCAAATTTAAGATTAATATCTGAATTGACACTAAAAATTCTTATTTTTTAATTTAGGACTCTAATTATTTTTCAAATCCGTTGAAGTGTTCTATTACACTCCAAGCCTCAGGCTTTGCATCGAACCAAGGTTTTATTCGCGACCATACTGTCCCAAAGAGTTCCGAAGTCCGATAGGAATTTAAGGCATTTTCATTATCCCAATGGCTATATGTCATAACAATATTAGGGTTTTGAATGTCGTGCAGTAACTTCATTCCTTGGCATCCGGGGAAAGTATTAATACTAGATTTTATCGTTTCAAAAAAATCTAAAAATTCGATAGTTCGTTCTTTTTCAAATTGAAGTTTAACAATACGAATGATCATTTGAATAAAGATTCAATGGTAGAATGGGATCCTCTTGGAGTGAATTCAATGCGGATAACATCACCTAAGCGTATTCCAAAGAGTTTTTCGGCACCGCCTGTTCCTCCATTTGCACCTCTATTTATAGCAATCTCCAGAAATTCATTACTATTAAAAATAGCCACTTTTTCACCGGGGGGTACTGAATTGTACGTGGAGCTGATTTCGTCAATATGGTAGTCTTTGTTGCGATAGTAAATTGTAAAAGGAGTTTCTTTTCCAAATCTCT
>CAMATR010000025.1 GCA_945861175.1 Chitinophaga pinensis
AACATTACGGTTGTGGCGCCATTTAAAAGGGCTCCATAAAGCAAATAGGAGTGACCAGTAATCCAACCAATGTCGGCGGTGCACCAAAAAATATCTTCTTCTTGGCATTGAAAAACGTTCTTAAATGTGTATCCGGTATATACCATATACCCTCCAGTTGTGTGCACCATTCCCTTCGGTTTACCTGTAGACCCAGAGGTATACAAAATGAAAAGTGGATCTTCAGCATCCATTATTGTGGGTTCACAATGATTTGATGCTTGCTCTAAAAGATTTGCGGCTTCAAGATCTCTGCCAGGAACCATATTTACAGGTTCATTTGTTCGACGAAAGACAAGCGCTTTTTCAATTGTAGGACAAGTGATCAGCGCTTCATCGATGATTCCTTTGAGATTAATTGTTTTATTCCCTCTGTATCCACCATCTGAAGTAATTACCATTTTGCATGTGGCATCTTGAATTCTTGCCGCCACTGCGGAAGAAGAAAAGCCTGCAAATACAACCGAATGAATGGCTCCAATGCGGGCGCAAGCAAGCACTGAAATGGCTAATTCCGGAATCATAGGTAAATAAATGCAAACCCTGTCTCCTTTTTGGACACCTTCTTTTTTTAGAACATTTGCCAACTTGCAAACTTTTAAATGAAGCTCTTTATAGCTGATTTTTTGTGCAATTTCATTTGGGTTGTTTGGTTCAAATAGAATAGCGGTTTTGTCTGGTCTGATTGAGAGATGTCTATCAATGGCATTTTGTGTTATATTAAGTTTTCCGCCAAGAAACCAAGAAAATCTTGCTTCGGTCATATCGTACTCCAAGACTTTTTCCCACGGCCTCATCCATTCGTAATTCTGTGCGATTTCACTCCAAAATTTACGAGGAGTTCTAACTGATCTGCGATATTGTCGGAAATACTTTTCGAGATTATTGACGGTGAATGAAGAGCTGTTTTCCATGATTTAGTAATTGAATTCGTATTAAAAATAAAGAGGTATTGTAGTTAATTTCCCATTTCTCAGCATTAAAGTAGGAAAAGGAATCTTAACGTAGTTGAGTTGTTTTAAAATAGTTTTCACCCATTTTTTCTTCACATTAATCTTATTAAAATCCACATCTAAAGAAAGCAGAAATTCCCGAGCCGAATAATATGTTTTACCTGAAAGATCAGTATAGACCTCTTTATTTCCGATTATTTTGGCATCTGCGCTATATCCAAAAGAAAGGCATGCCCATCTTGGAATTTTATTATTTTTCAAAAAATAAAGTGGATGAAAACTAAACCAATACGTTTGACCGTTGTAATCTTTGAATAATTCTTGAATGAATCCATTGCCCAATACTGATGGTCGAATAGCAGCATAATTTGTTCTATGAAAAGAGAACTTTGGTATAATCCTTTCCTCTTGAAATATCAATTCTTGTCCAATAAAAAGCCCAGCACCGATTCCGTTTGCTGCCATATCATACCAAGAGAAACCCCAATCACTGCTATATCCATCAAAAATCTCCAAAGTTGTTTGATAGCCTAAACCTATACTTGCTCCAATAAAAACAGATTTTGTCTGACTGATTCCAGACCATTTTAAAGCATCACTTGTTAGAATTCCAAATTTATAAGTGGTGTATAAATGACCGATTTTGTCCATCTGTAACCAGTTTGCACCATCATTAAAAGTATGAAATTCTGCTTTTTGTTCTTTTTTGTACCAAATTTGATAAAGGGCACTCATACTGCCAGCCCAAGATGTCCCTATAAGAGCGCTAGTTAGAATTTTTCTATTAAGATAATGATCAGCAGTGCTATCTTTGGATTGACTCCATATTTCGGCTGAAATAGATAACAGAAGTAACAATAATTTTATTTTTTGCTTCACTAATCCGAAAATAGGGGAAATATAGGATATATGAGAATGTTAGTGTTGAAAAAATAACTTTCAATAAAAAACGTTCCTTTCAATAACAGCTAATTTTGTAAGACATAGCAGCGACAAATGAAAATTAAAATAACCCATGAATAAAATGAGAAAAGACTGGAATGATATAAAAACCAATGATAGTTGGGCAATATTTAAAATTATGTCTGAATTTGTCGAAGGATATGAGCGAATGGCAAAAATTGGCCCTTGTATTAGTGTGTTTGGATCAGCACGAACAGCGCCTGACAATAAATATTATAATCTTGGAGTTGAGATTTCGGAATTGTTGGCAGAAGCGGGATATGGGGTCATTACAGGAGGTGGACCGGGAATAATGGAGGCAGGAAATAAAGGTGCTCAAAAAGGGGGAGGAAAATCCGTAGGTTTAAATATCGACTTGCCATTTGAACAAAATCATAATCCGTTTATAGATCCAGAGCATAACTTTGAATTTGATTATTTCTTCGTCCGTAAGGTGATGTTTGTGAAATATGCTCAAGGATTTGTGGTTTTGCCGGGTGGATTTGGAACGTTGGACGAAATGTTTGAGGCAATGACCTTGATTCAAACAAAAAAGATCAATCAACGGCCTATCGTTTTAATTGGAAAAGATTATTGGAAAGGATTAATTGACTGGATCGAACAATCCATGCTACATGCTGAAAATAATATATCAGCAGGCGATATGAAAATGTTTAATCTAGTTGATACAGCGCAGGAAGCGTTTGATTATATCGATGACTTCTATAAATCCCACGCACTTTCCCCCAATTTTTGATTAGTGAGAGTATCTTTTATGAGTTGTAATTTCCGCTTATTTTCTATATTTGCCCCAAGTAATTCTTTAAATGGATTTATTAAATAAAATCAAGGTTTTTGTCTGGAGTAAGCACTTTCTGAAACATCTCGGGTTGGTTATTCTTGCTTACATTGTTATTGTGAGCCTTACCATTTTTTATCTTGATTCCTATACCAATCACGGACAACACATTGACGTTCCTAACTTAATCGGACGAAATGTAAATTCAGTAAAAACGGAATTAGAAGATTTAGACCTTCAGTATGAAATTTTGGATTCAATCTATGACCCTTCAAAACCAGAAGGAACAATAATTGACCAAGATCCAGATGCAACATCTTTGTCACTTGTGCCCGTTAAAGAAGGCCGAATTATTCGACTCAGAGTTTCCAAAAAGTCACACTTAGTCGAAATGCCAAGTCTCGTTGATAAATCTCAGCGCTTTGCAGAGAGCATCCTAGAAAATAGAGGCTTGAATTATAGAATTGAATACCGCACAACAAGCGAAGCAGATGGTGCTGTGCTTGAGCAATTTTATAAAGGAAATTCGGTTAAAGAGGGAGCCAAAATTCCAATAGGAGCGACCATTCTATTGATTGTTGGTCAAAATGATGCCGGTGCACCAACAGAAATACCTGATTTATTCGGAATGTCCCTTCTCGAGGCTCAAGATATGTTGATGCAAACCGGGAATTTTAGCATGATAACAATTTGTGCTGATTGCCTGTCATCTGAAGATTCGCTAGCCGCTAGAATTGAATCCCAATCACCGGAATTTTTAGAGGGATTCATGATTCCTGCAGGATCAACAATTACGGTTTATGCAACCAAAGATTTTGGCGGTCCAATTGAGCAGGAGCCATAAAAGTTAAATTTTATGAAATCTTTCCTTATAGTCAGTTGTCTTTTCTTTGTTAGTTTAATATCTCTATCTCAAAATGAGAGTGTTGGGCCTATGATGTCTAATCCTGATTTAATTGCGAAGTCAAAGTTGATGGTGAAATTAGATGAGCTTAGCTTTGATAGTACTATTATATATATATCTGATACTCTGGAACTACCATTCTTTGATGAATTCACAAAAAATCATTTCCAACAATACAATGCAGATTTTTCTGATCCCGGAGTAACATCAGATAAAAAATACAGGTTGTTAGACAATTTAACATCTCTACCGATTGCTGTTGGGCAATTTTATACTGATCAAGTTACCTTCCGAAGAACGCACGATATCGTTACCTCTACCTATGTAGATGCTTCATTTCTCCCTACTCAATTAAAGGTGGGTGATTTGAGTAATTATCCAGTGAATTATGCAACAACTGATTTATATCCTCCATATTATATTTATGACACAATTGGCGCTCCGGATGTTTCAGATACTGTTTGGATTACTTCACCAGGATTTTATCAGGATTCAGCAACTCAATTTTTTGTAAACATCAATGATCCAAATGCGTATTGGTTAGATGATTTCGCATACCACAATTACAGATATGCGTTTGAGCCAAGATCTTTGGGCGTTGTTACGTTTGATGGATTAAATGCGGATGGTTATCCATATGCCATTGGCACATCTTTGACAAATTATGCGGATGTTTTGACCTCCAAACCGTTGAACCTTGCTCCTTACGATGCCGCTGACTCTCTTTATATAAGTTTTCTTTATCAGGCGCAAGGATTTGGAGACGTCCCTGAAACCTCAGACTCATTGATTCTCGAATTTTATGCCAAAGATCTCGATCAATGGAAGCGTGTTTGGAGTGATTCAGGCCAAGTAACAAGTGAGTTTAAAGTTGCGAACATATGCTTAAAAGATGCACAATATTTTAAAAAAGGTTTTCAATTCCGATTTAGAAACTATGGGGCACTTTCAGGAAGTTTAGATCATTTTCATATTGATTATGTTCAATTGAAATTTGAAGCAGGATACCAAGATACTTTATTTAGAGATTTAGCATTTGTATATCCCCTAGGAAGCTTGCTGAAAACATATACATCTGTCCCATGGGATCATTTCAAGAATAATCCGACAGATAAAATGAACGACGAAGTTCAAATTGTTATGCACAGTGGAGGAGTAATTCCGGCAAATAATCAAAATGGTCTAATTGAAGTTTCACATGGAGGTATTCCTGAAGGTGACTTTATTCTTTATGGTCAACTTTTGGCTGGCGGAGACGCACCTTATAATTACCAACCAAGAACAACAGTGACATCTTATCATGACCTAACAACTGGATATGTTTTCGACATTGCAAAATCAGGAGATAAACAAACATTTGATATTTTAGCAACAGCATCTACACCGACTACTTCAGTTAATCCAAATGAATTGAGACTTAATGATTCAACCAATAATATTCAATATTTTGGTAATTACTACAGTTACGATGATGGCTCTGCTGAGGTTGCTTATGGACCCACAGGAGCTCAAGCTCGATTGGCAATTCGTTACACTACTTATGAACCTGATTCATTAATAGGAGTTCAAATTCATTTTGTATCTTCTGTAAATGACGTGAGTAATAATTTGTTTTTACTTACTATTTGGGACGATAACGGAGGGGTTCCTGGAGAAGTTATTTATGAAGATGATGTTTTCTTTCCTCGATCACCTGAATACACGAATGCGGGAAATCTTTTTGTTGATTATTATTTAAAGGATACAGTGAAAGTACCTGTGGGAACATTTTATTTTATAGGGTGGAGACAATTAGATCCCGATAGATTGAATATCGGATTAGATAAAAATTTAGATAATTCAGATCAAACCTTTTATAGTGTTGACAATGGAAATTCATGGTCCCAGTCCATTATCGCAGGCTCTGTTATGATTCACCCCATCTATTCAACGGCTTTAGATGCTGAGCTTGGAATTGCAAACGTTAATATTCATGAAGAAGTATCGATTTTCCCAAACCCAACAAACGGTGAATTGAACATCCTTATGAAACAGACTGAATTTAAAGGCGCTGAAGTGTATAATGTTTTTGGTGAAAAGATAGTAACGACTGATACAACTCATTTTTCCATGGCTTCTTATTCTCCTGGCATATACTACCTAATTGTTCGAGGAACCCCGAGAACATTTAAGATTGTAAAACTCTAATGAGCGAATTTATCGAAGAAACAGAAGTCGAAGAGGAGGAACTTTTTGAGCATTACAGATTCATAGCTGACCCTGGTCAGGAAGTAATTCGTATCGATAAATTTCTAATCGACAGA
Source organism: Chitinophaga pinensis (assembly GCA_945861175.1). Taxonomy (GTDB): domain Bacteria; phylum Bacteroidota; class Bacteroidia; order Flavobacteriales_D; family Crocinitomicaceae; genus M0103. The sequence goes on from CAMATR010000025.1 coordinate 5,941, forward strand.
ATGCCGAATACTTCTAGAAATAAGGTTCAGGTAGCTGCTAAAAGTGGAAATATTCTCGTTAATGAGCAAAAAGTCAAACAGAATTATCGAGTAAAACCCGGCGACAGTGTTTCGATTGTGCTGCCTTTTCCTATTAGGGAAATTGAACTTATACCTCAAGACATTCCTCTTGATATTCATTATGAAGACGATCAATTAATTGTAATTAACAAGCCTTCAAATATTGTCGTTCATCCAGGTTATGGAAATTATACAGGAACATTGGTGAATGCGCTTGTTTATCATTTCGATCATTTACCGCAACGCTCTCATGATTATTTTGGAAGACCGGGCCTCGTGCATCGTTTGGATAAACATACCACAGGATTGATGGTAATAGCTAAAACTGAAGAAACACTCACACACCTTGCAAAGCAGTTTTATGATCGATCAACCGAGCGACGCTACAATGCTCTTGTTTGGGGAGATATAGAGCACGATGGCACAATAAGCGGAAACCTAGGTCGTTCTCCAAAAAACCGCAAAGTAATGACTGTTTTTGAAGACGAAACTCTCGGTAAACATGCTGTTACACATTACAAAGTTTTAAAACGATTTGGTCTAGTTACTCTTGTCGAATGTAAGCTTGAAACAGGTCGGACTCACCAAATTAGAGTGCACATGAAACACATCGGCCACCCACTTTTTAATGATTTAGAATATGGCGGAGATAAGATTTTGAAAGGGACAAAATCAACTAGTTATTCTCGATTTATTGAAAATTGTTTCGAGTTAATTCCCGGTCAGGCACTTCACGCAAAAACTCTTGGATTTTTTCACCCTTTTTTGAAAAAACAATTGCAATTCGATTCCGTGTTGCCTCCCGGATTTCAATCCGTTTTAGATAAATGGGAGAAATATGTCCGATCAGAAGATTAATTTTAAAAAAAAACAAAAAGTTGTTAAGTATTTCAAAAAACAGAAGAAAATTTCCTATTTCGGTAACTTTCATTAAATTTAGGCGCTTGAAAAAAGTTTGAATTTAAAACCTGCTAATTTTTGAAGTAATTTTTGTTTTCTACACGTTTATAAATTGAAAAGAAATAATTCCATGCGACACAAATTTATCTTGCTGATTTTCTTTTTAGGGATTTACACCCTAAACCATGCTCAAAACAAATTTATTGTTGAGGCTGACGTCTATTTTAGTAGTGAAAAATATTGTGAAGGAGCAGAAAAATGCAGTATTGCCTACTCGAAATTATCCAGTAAAGGAAATCAAGCAAAAAAACAAAAAGGCGATATGGCCTATAAAACCGCAGAGTGCTATCGTTATACTGACCGATTCAAAGAAGCAAACGAATGGTACGAAAGGGCTTTGCTTTTGGATTACCAGCAAATAAAACCTGAAGTGTATTATAACAACGGTGAAATGCTCCGAATGATGGGTGAATTCGACAAGGCACTTGTTAGTTTTGATGAATATAAAAAGTTAGTTCCTGCCGATGTAAGAGGAGATGTTGGAATAATATCATGTAAAGAAAGTAAATCTTTTATAGCGAATAAAACGCGTCATGTTGTTGTCAATCAGTCGGCAATTAACAAAAAAGAATTTGACATGGCACCAAGTTTTACCGATAGTAAAGAAACTAAATTGTATTTTGGCTCGAGCCGTGCAGGAAGTGTAGGGAATAATACTGATCCAATTTCTTGTGAAAATTATATGGATATCTGGGTTAGTGATATCGATAAAAAAGGAAATTGGACGGAACCACGTTTGGCAGATGCTTCAGGAAAGATTAATACGGAAGCACATGAGGGAACCGTTTGCTTTGATGGTCGAGGAAAAGTTATGTTTTTCACTCGTTGTCCAAATCTTAAAAAGCAGAACCTTGGTTGTGATATCTGGATGGCTCAAGCTGAAGGGAAGGGTGAATGGGGCGAGCCTACCAAGTTGAAATTAAAGAATGGTATAGACTCCATAACTGTTGGACACCCATGTGTGACAGATGATGGCAAGTATTTAATTTTTGTTTCTGATATGCCAGGAGGTTATGGAGGAAGAGATCTTTGGTGGTCGTCATATGACAAGAAGAACGACACTTGGACAGCACCCAAGAACATGGGCACTGAAATAAATACACCAGGAAATGAACTATTCCCGACACTTGGTAAAGATGGAAGTTTGTTTTTTGCAACAGATGGTATGCTAGGATTAGGTGGACTTGACATGTTTAAGGCTACAAAAAATTCCGAGGAAATGAAATGGGAAAACCCTAGAAATTTAGGTTATCCTTTGAATTCTGAAAACAACGATTATTCTTTATATGAAGTTTCTGCAAAAAAAGGCTATTTTACATCAGAGAGAAAAGATCCTAATGGAAAATATAATCCAGATATTTATTTGTATGAAATACCGCCTAATCTTTATGATCTTAAAGTAATTGTTAGTGAGTTAGGTAATAAATCTGCAAAAATAGAAGGTGTAAAAGTTGTAGTGAAAACGGATGGGTTTTCTTGGGAAGGAACCACAAACAAGCAAGGATCTGTTTATTGGGATAAAAAGCCAAGTGCTGATCGCTATATAAATGAAGAGCTTTCTTATAACATTACTATATCTAAGGGAGGTTATCATGAGGACAAAAAAGGTTCTCAATTTACAACTGTAGGGATTAATTATGACCAAAATTTCATAATTGAAATGGCACTCTTACCAAAAAAACCTATCAGATTGCCTGAAGTACGATATCCTTTTGACCAATGGTCACTTTTGGTTGATTCAACAATCAATTCTCCTGACTCTTTAATTTTTGTTTATAATCTTCTCAAGGAATATCCAGGAATGGTTCTTGAATTAAGTTCCCATACTGACTCAAGAGGTAAAAATGATGCAAATAAGCGTCTTGCAGAAAATAGAGCGCGCGCATGTTATAAGTACCTGATTGAAGAAAAAGGGGTAGATCCAAGAAGAATTGTTCCAGTTGGTAAAGGTGAGGAAGAACCAAGAAGTGTTTGGAAAAGAGGTGAAGAATTTCTTGCTGCTCAACCTGCTGACATGTCTGGAGTGGAAGTGATTCAATTAAGAGAAGATTATATCAATCAGTTCAAGAAAACTAATCCTAAATTGTTCGAACAATTACATCAATTAAATAGGCGAACTGAGGGTAAGGTTTTAACAATGGAATTTAATCCTGATACAGCTCCAGCAGCGAATCCAGGGTTATTAAATTTTATAAAGTACAAATAGAATTTCTTTACTTATTAAATAAAAAAGCGCTGTATTTACAGCGCTTTTTTTGTATCTTCAAGTAAATCCTAAGCAGATGAAAGAAAGATACTTGCACTACCTTTGGCAATATAAATTAATTCCTCCAAGTGCACTTCTTCTGATTGATGGTTCACCGATTCAAATCATACATCCCGGAGATTACAATGAAATGGAGAGCGGGCCAGATTTTTTCAATGCCAAAATAGTAATTGATTCTATAACTTGGGCCGGAAATATTGAAGTACACATAAAGAGTTCGGATTGGATCAAACATGGGCATCAAAGAGATAGATCTTATGATAATGTTATATTACATGTTGTTTTTACTCATGATCTTCCATCTTCCCATTCGCTCTCTAACCTTCCAACGCTTCAATTACAAAATTGGATTAATCAAGATCACTTAAAATGGTTTAATCATCATTTCAAAAATAAAACTGGGATCCTCTGTAGAAGTCAACTGTTGGAATTTCAGCCAATTCATGCAGTTTTTATGATGGAAAGGGCACTGCATTCAAGGTTAGTAAGGAAAATTATTAATTTGAATAAATACCGAGAAGACCCAAAACAAGCATTGTTTGAATTAATATCAGGTGCTATGGGATCGAAGGTAAATCAACTGCCATTTATTGAATTATCGCAGAAAATAAAGTTGAATGATTTTGACTATAAAGAATCAAAAAGGCTATATCGAAGAATTTTAGAAGCCAGCGGCCTTTTTAATGATTTTGATTCAATTACAATTGCATTAAACGAAAATCAAGTTAAAAAATCATCTTGGAAATCAAAAGGAGTAAGACATACCTCATTTCCTCGAATACGCGTCATGCAATTTGCTGCAATAGCCAGTGAATACGATTTTAATTATCAATTTGTTTATTGTGCTCCTGAGACAATTTTAGATTATGGTAAAAAGATACTGAAGAAAAATCAGAGTAATTTGCATGAATTGGGATTGAATGACTTAACTGATAACTTCATTAATAGTATAATTATCAATTCGTTCGTACCTTTTGTTTTTTGGTATGGTCAGCTATATGAAGATGAAAAAATCTGCGAGAAAGCAACGGCTATATTACGACTCCTTCCTTCTGAAAACAACTCAATTCTTAAAAAATGGCGAAATTTAAAAATGCCATTGAATAATGCTGGCGATAGTCAAGCTTTATTAGAGATTTATAACCAATTTTGTTCTCATAAAAAATGTTTAAATTGTGATATTGGTAAATTTATACTAGGTCGATGAAGACAATTCAAAAAATAGCTTTTTTCTTTGAAATGAGATCTTTTGGTGTGTGTTCTTGGTGGGCAATAAAATTGGGCATCGACATCTCTAAAGTTCGACTTGGATTTATTTATGCATCTTGCATTGCACTTGGATCTCCATTGATTTTATATTTGGCAATGGCTTGGATTCTTGAACATAAGCACTATTTCAAATTTCAAAAAAGAAGGAGAACAACAATTTGGGAAATTTAGTATGAGTTTTAATTACCATATATTTAAAAAAATATACCTTTTTCTATTCTTAATTATAGGGATCATAGGAATAGGAACATTAGGATATATGGCTATAGAGGATTGGGGTTTTTTCGATTCGTTTTATATGACCATTATTACTATGTCAACAGTCGGATTTGGCGAGGTACACGATTTATCTGATACCGGTAGATTGTTTACAGCCTTTTTACTAATAAGTTGCTTTGGTATCTTTGCATATACAATTTCATCGCTAACTAGTTACATTGTTGGGGGTGAGTATCGTTCTAACCTGAGGGATTATAAAATCCTTCGAATAATGAAGACCATGGAAAATCATGTAATAATTTGTGGATTTGGTAGAGTCGGAAAACAAGTGGCAAGTGATTTGCTTTTGTTCAGAATACCATATGTGATTGTGGAAAATGATGAAGCTATCATTAAGGAAAATGAAGGGAATAGTGAATTTGTTTTTATTAAGGGAGATGCTACGCGTGAGGGTGTTCTTGAAAAAGCGAATTTACATGTTGCAAGAGGTGTTGTTACATGCTTACCGAAGGATGCAGACA
>CAMATR010000026.1 GCA_945861175.1 Chitinophaga pinensis
TGAAACGAAATTAAGGAGCATGGGGCAGGGTCAAAAAGTTGATGAAGCCATAGAATCTATTAATAGAGCTGCAGAAGACGCAGCGAATGGTGCAAAAGATATTTTCGTAAATGCAATTAAAAGCATGACATTAAACGATGCTATGAGTATTCTTCGCGGTGACGATAATGCTGCAACGAAATTTCTTGATAAAACAACTAGAGCCGCGTTGGTTGAGAAATTTAAACCAATCGTCAAAGTTTCACTTGATAAAGTTGGGGCAACAAAGAATTGGAATGCAATTTTCACAACATACAACAAGATTCCTTTAGTGGAAAAAGTAAATCCGAATCTGGAAGAATATGCTACCAATAAGGCTATTGATGGACTATTCATTCAGATTGCTAAAGAAGAGTTATCAATTCGTAATAATCCTGCCGCACGCGTGAGTGATCTTCTTAAAAAGGTATTTGGATAGACCTTATTTTTACTTGGTTATGTAATAAAAAAAATATCAGAGTATATAATAAAATTACATTTCTGATACTACTTTCTACTTTATATTAATATGTGATTGGACACTATTTAGAAAACTCTTTTTTGGATTTTAATGTGAATGTAAATCGCTCACTTTTATCCCTGAACCATTATAGTAAGTGATTGAACAATAAAATAAACCAGCAATATAATCTATTTAATAATGTGACTATGAACGAGATAATTTGCCCCAATTGCCACAGGCCTTTTAAATTAGACGACTCAAGTTTTACTGACATTCTAAAACAAGTTAGAGATCATAAATTTGAAGAAGAAATAACGAATAGATTAGCCCTTGCTGAAGAAGAGAAAATTAACGCAATCAAACTTGCAGAAGCAAATCTTAAAAATTCATTGCAAGCCGATCTTGCCAAAAAGGAGATAGAAATAATTCAATTAAAAGCCACCAGCGAAAATAAATTAGCTCAACAACTCTCGGATAAAGATACTTTACTGAATGAATTGAAAGCAAAACTTAAAAATTCTGAACTTGAAAAAAAACTTTCAGTAACAGAAGCAATTAATAAAATTGAAAAGGAAAGAGATGATATAGCAAATAGCTTAAAACTGAAGGATACAGAGAGACAATTACTTGAAAATTCTTTGACCGAAAAGTACACAAGAGACTTAAAGACAAAAGATGATATTATCAAGATGAAAGATGAGGAAATTGCTCTTCGTAAAGAAATGAAGCTCAAACTTTCAACTAAAATGCTCGGTGAAACTTTAGAACAACATTGTGAAATAGAATTTAATAAACTTCGTGCAACTGCTTTTCAAAAAGCATATTTTGAAAAGGATAACGATTCCAAATCAGGTAGTAAAGGAGACTATATATTCAGAGAAACAGACGATGCTGGGAATGAAATAATTTCTATAATGTTTGAAATGAAAAATGAGGGTGACGAAACTGCAACAAAAAAGAAGAACGAAGACTTTTTTAAAGAATTAGATAAAGACAGAACAGAAAAAAAATGTGAATACGCAGTCCTCGTAACACTTTTAGAGGCTGATAACGAACTATATAATGCAGGGATTTTAGATGTTTCATATAAATATGATAAAATGTATGTAATACGACCTCAATTTTTTATTCCCATTATTACCCTTTTACGAAATGCTGGAATGAATTCGATGAAAGCTAAAGCTGAACTAGCATTGATAAAAAATCAAAATATTGACATTACAAATTTCGAAGACAATATAAGCGCATTTAAAGTAGGTTTTGCGAAAAACTATGAATTGGCAAGTAGGCAATTTAAAACAGCTATAGATGAGATAGATAAAACAATGGATCACCTTCAGAAAACAAAAGATGCTCTTCTGTCATCAATTAATAATCTACGTTTAGCAAATAATAAAACAGAAGATTTGACAATAAAAAAATTGACCCGTGGAAACCCTACAATGACGGCAAAATTTGAGGAATTGAAAGATAAAAATGATTGAGAAAGTAATCAATTTTTCCAAAAAACCAACTAAATTCTCACTTATTATAAGTCCACTTTATGCTTACCATTTAGACCAATTTGGGTTCTCTCCATTTGGTAATAACACCACAGTGCCTTTGGTTTTGCTTACCTCGTTGATTTTCAATTGAGAAAAAATTAATAATAGTTTGAAAAAGAATAACAGAAATAAAAACTTTTCATTCATAAATTTGACTAACTCCCATTAATTAATATACAATTCATTCAAATTCAACATTCTTCAAATATTAATATGCAGAAGTCGCGTCCAAAAACCAAAATACTATCACATAATTAGTGAGCTATTAACTTTCTGAAACTATTAGCTTTTGAACTCTCCAACTCATTCTGTATTTTTGAAAAATGAAACGCATTGGTTTAATGTCAGATACACACGGATTTATTGATCCAAAAATCTATACGTATTTCAAAGATGTAGACGAAATTTGGCATGCGGGTGATGTTGGTTCCATAGATGTGGTAGATGAAATTAGAAGATTCAAACCATTCAGAGGTGTTTACGGAAATATTGATGACCATTTGCTGCGACGGGAGCTACCCGAATTCAATCGATTTTGGTGCGAAGATGTAGAAGTTCTAATTACGCACATTGGGGGGAAACCAGGGAAATATTCGAATACTGCGTTTGAAGAGTTAGAAAAGAAAGCACCTAAGTTATTTATTTGTGGTCATTCACACATATTGCTTGTGCAGATGGACAAAAGATACAATATGCTTTGGATGAATCCCGGGGCTTGCGGATACAAAGGCTTCCATTCTGTTAAAACACTTCTCCGATTCAGTATAACTGATGACCAAATTCATGGTTTAGAAGCAATCGAAATTGGAAAACGTGTTTAATTGAAATTTTTCGATTTTCTTTGCGTTAATCAATTCATATGAAATTTAAGCTGTTTCTTTTAGTTTTCTTTGCCTATCAAATAGTTTTTGCTCAAACTGGGGGAACTTCAGCATTCTCTCTTCTCGATCTAACTTACAATGCACGATCTGCAGGTTTAGGAAACGATTTTATTTCAATTAAAGACCAAGATATCAATCTTGGAGTTGCCAACCCTTCACTCTATAACTCTTCAATGCACAAGCAATTAAGTGTTAATCAAGCGATGCTGGCAGGAGGAATCAACTATGGCCAAGCAGCTTATGGTTTAAATTTTAAGGGTGGGTTCTTGGGGACATCTGTGCGCTATGTCAATTATGGGAACTTTACAAGAACTGAAGTTAACGGAAACTCATCAGGAAGTTTTTCCCCATTTGAATGCATTATTGGAGCTGGTTATGGAAAGCAATTAAATCCCAGAATTTCGGTTGGTGCAAATCTTAATTTTATCGCCTCACAACTAGAAACCTATAGTGCCTTTGGGGCTGCAATAGATTTAGCTGGGACGTATACCGACAAAAATAATAACCTACTAATTACCGCATTGGTGAAAAATGCCGGAATACAATTTAAAAACTATTATTCCAAAGAACGAGATCCATTGCCAACAGAATTTCAGATGGCATTTTCCTACAAATTAATCCACGCACCATTCCGTTTTTCCGTCTTGACACATCATTTAAATAATTGGGACATTACCTATAATGATCCGAATTTGAAACCAACAATTGACCAACTAACGGGAGATACAGTTCCTGTAAAGTATGCAGGATTTGGGGAGAAACTGGCAAGGCATTTTACCTATCAAGTAGAAATATTAATTTCGAAAAACATCCATCTTAGAGGTGGATTTGATTACCATCGAAGGCAAGAAATGAAACTAGAGGAACGCCCAGGAATGGCAGGATTTAGCATGGGACTGGGCTTATACTTCAAAAAAGTATCAATTGATTACGGATTCTCAATCTATTCAAGGGCTGGATTTAACAATATGTTGACCTTATCAACAAATCTTTCTCATTGGAAGAAGTAGATATAAAGCATTCATTTTTAGTTAAGAAATATTAGTTGATAGTCATTGACTATAGCATGTAGTAATTTGTCATTATATTAGCATTATGCTTCTAGAGAAAAGAATTACTATAGCTGTTGATGGATATTCATCATGCGGTAAAAGTACGTTGGCCAAAGCATTAGCAAACTCATTAGGCTATGTTTTCATTGACTCAGGTGCCATGTACCGAGGTGTTACTTTATATTGCATACGTCAGCAACTAATCCAAAATTCAAAGCCCCAAGTAGATTTAATTGAAAAAGAACTCGATAAGATTCACCTATCATTTAAATTCAATGAAGCAACAGCATCTTCAGAACTCTTTTTAAACGATGAAAACGTAGAGAAATTAATTCGATTACCCGATGTTGCAGCCAATGTTTCAAAAATTGCAACCATTAAAACAGTAAGAGATAAATTAGTTGAAGCTCAGCGATTGATCGGTCGAAATGGTGGAATTGTTATGGATGGTAGAGATATTGGTTCCGTCGTTTTTCCCGCTGCTGAATTGAAATTATTTATCACTGCGGTACCTGAGATTCGCGCACAACGAAGAAAAAAGGAACTAGAAGAAATTGGAGTGATTATTACCCTTGATGAAGTCATAGCGAATCTAATGGAGCGAGACTTGATCGATTCAACCAGAAAAGAAAGTCCATTAATACAAGTAGAGGATGCCATTGTAATTGACACATCTGAACTAACAAGAGAAGAGCAACTGCAAAAAGCAATTCAGCTAGTAAAAGCCTCAACCTGTAAATCGTCTGAATAAAGCCTAGCGCTTGATATTTTTAAACTACTTGAAATTCATTGTTTTACAAAAGTTTTTTAATGAACATCATGTTAAATTAATGTTTATTTTGTATTTTTGTGTTAAAATTATGCTATAAATCATGTATTCAATTGGAAAAGTAACAGAAGACCTGATTAATCGAAGTCCATTTGTTCGCGAGGCTATGACGGATGATCTTATAAACATTTCAGCATTAGCGAGGAAGTTAAAACCGGAAATTGAAGATATTATTGGCAAGAAAGTAAAGGAAGGAGCGATTATAATGGCCATAAAACGCATGACTCCAGGTCTATACCACAGACTTAATCTAAAAATCACGAAAGTGATGGGAGAATTAGGAGACTTCCTCGTTAGAAGCAACCTCATCGATTATACATTCGAAAATTCTGACTCACTAAAGGTAAAACAAAGCGAACTTATTCTGGAAATCAATAAAGACAATGATAGCTTTTTTGCATTATGTAAAGGAATTACAGAAACAACATTCATCGTCAATGCTCAGAAAAAAGATGATATCGAGCGCATCTTCAGAAATGAAAAAATGAAATCCAATACGCATGACCTTGCTTCTGTGACGGTAAAATTACCAAAGATCAATACCGAAATCTATGGGATTTATTACTACATACTCAAACACTTGGCTTGGGAAGGTATAAATATCATTGAAATTGTTTCAACTTCGAATGAATTTACTGTCATTGTAAAACAGGATGACGTGGACAAAGCATTTAAAATATTGATGCAGATTAAAAGAGGTAACTAATTGCTGTCAATTAAGTCCCCATTACCATATTGATTGAACTCAATGATCGAAGGAACTCCTTTGTACAGAATATTTCCATCTGCTTCAGTTTGTGCCTTTAATTTTGCACCATGCGCATTTATTTTAACAGTTCCCTGAGTATTAGATATTACCGTTAATGAATCCCTTATTTTCAGTCCATAAGTATCGCAAAACCCATTGCTGCGGAGATTGAAATTAGCCTGGTCTACTGTTCCTTTAAATGTAAAATCACCCCAACCATGACTCACGATAGTATTTATAAATTGTGCATTAAAATTTAATTTTACCGGACCTGCGCCATCACGAATAAGGAAAGTCAACCACTGAAATTGAATTGTATCTTTGTTTATCATTGAGTCAGTGCCTTCGTAGTGAATATTTATGATGTTAGTAAAGTGAATCTCTACCTTCACTTTCTTTTGATAATCTCGAAGAAAATTACAACGATTTTTATTGCTTATATCTAGTTTTCCATCTACGAGCGAAAGTTCAATCAGACCTAATAAATTTTCACCTCCAATCAATACAACTTTGTCCAATGAATCTTGTATCAATTCATAGGCAAGGTGCTCATGCAAAAAGAGTTTGTCGAATGCACTTATTGTTAATTCCATTGTATCGATTTCACCAGTGCGCTTGAAGCAAGTCCGTTCCTCTGGCTTTTTGCATGCCGTTAACATTGTAATTATGAAACTAATAACAACTATTCCCTTCATTATCGTTTCTTAAAATTGAAAGTATACCCTATCCCCCATTCTGCATAATCTGCTCTCGCCCAATGGGATTTCAAAACGATTTGTGCATTAAAACCATTCGGAAAATAATAACGCATACCAACACGGTGATACAAAAAATCCTCGGGTTGGTATTTATCTTTCATATACACCCCCATCCCAAGCACAAAATGCAAGCGATCGAGCGGCAATAAATAACCAATATATGCCCCCATTTGCAAAATATCCCACTGCGATTTAGTTATTTGGGGTTTGTAGCCCATAATAGCTTGTTTTGAGATGACATCAAACGAAGCTTCGAATCCAACTTTAGGCTTTGAAAAATAGCGGACGTGAGCACTTAATGCAAAAATTGGGTATTTTTTTCTATTCGTTGGGAAAATTTCTTTCGCTGAACCAATAGCCGTCATTCCATATAACCATTTTTTAAATGGAATAGTATTTTGCAAAAGAAAAGAGTCTTTTTCAACTTGATGCAATACCCTTCCATAGCCAAGTGAAATATAAGGAAGATTTACACCCAAATTAGGCACTTTAACAGCTCCATTGCTAAAGTGTGTCATATCTAACCCAATGGTGATTTTATTTCTTTGAAACAAAAATTGACTTTTTAAACCAAAACAAATCATCGCATTGACATGTGTACTGATGACCATGTTTTTTGGATTTGTTTCCTGATCAAATACTCGATCTGTATAACCCAAACCGGATCCTATCTTTCCAATTAATTGATACTTTTTTCGCGCAACAAAAGGAAACTCAACAAAACCATACATGCCCCCGAATCGCCCCAATATTTCGTTATTACCAACTGAACCAAAAAAACCAGTAACACCGTAACTAGGATAAGCGCAGGCTGCATGCCATTGTTTCCGGCCTTTAGAATTTATAAACCAACTTAACTCGCCTGCCAAAGCCTGATGCTGTGGTAAGTGACCCATAACCGCTCTGTGCGCTGCTAAAAATCCAATTTTTTCGCGGTATTCAATACCCCACTCTCTGCTACTTTGAGAAATAAGCTCGCTTGATATTGAAAGCAAAAGAATGAAAAACGTTAATCGCATGAGGACAAAATTAGTTAAATGGAAAGGACCTTTGAAAAAATTCTAATTTTGATTAAAAAAAATATGGACAATCGACTTAAAGCTTTTCAGCGATTATTGGATATCATGGATGATTTGAGAGAAAAATGTCCTTGGGACCAAAAACAAACACTTGAATCATTGCGCCATCTTACCATTGAAGAAACCTATGAACTGGCTGATGCAATAACTGACAACGATTTAAATTCGTTGAAAGGCGAAATCGGAGATCTTTTTTTACACATGGTTTTCTATTGTAAAATCGGTGATGAAAAAGGTGCTTTTAACGTAACGTCTGTTTTGAATGGTATTTGCGACAAACTTATTTCCCGCCATCCCCATATTTATGGCGATACAAAAGCTGATACAGAAGAAGAAGTGAAGACAAACTGGGAAAAACTAAAACTTAAAGAGGGGAAAAAATCGGTTTTGGAAGGAGTTCCAAGGTCGCTCCCATCCATGGTAAAAGCCGCAAGAATTCAAGAAAAAGTTAAAGGAATTGGTTTTGAGTGGGATAATCCTGAAGATGTTTGGGAAAAAGTCAAAGAAGAATTGGAAGAATTTCATCAAGAAAGTAAACTTAATAGCAAAGAAATGGAAGAGGAATTTGGGGATGTACTTTTTTCTCTGATCAATTATGCGCGCTTCAAGAATATAAACCCTGAGAATGCTCTTTCAAAAACAAATAAGAAATTTATTGATAGATTTCAACTTATGGAGCTACTGATCCAAGAAGAAAAACTCAAGATTGAATCTATGTCACTCGCAGAAATGGATACTTATTGGGAGAAAGCGAAAACCATCCTTAAGGAAAAAAATATATAAATCAGCTCCTCTTGCCATTCAAATAGTTTTGGATGCAAAAACAAAGCATATCGGCAGAAAGTTTTATCTTCGGACTTCTAACTGAACTATTGAATATGAAACAATTTTACCTCCTCCTTATCAATCTTTTTTTTGTAGGAATCATTAGCGCTCAGGATCATACTATTAGAGGATTTGTTTACTCAAAATCAAATGGAGAGGCAATTGGATTTGAGAAGGTAAAGCTTCTTCGAAAATCGGATAGTTCCCTCGTAACAGGGGCATTAACCGATGTTAACGGTTTCTTTTCAATTCCAAAAGTAAATATTGGTAGTTATCTAGTTAAGGTTGATAATCCAGCTTATGTAGAATTCATTCAAAACATAGAAATCAAAGCTGAGAAAGGAATTTTTGATGTTAAAATCGAGCTTGAAAAAGCAAAAATCAAAGAATTTCAAGATATAACAGTGACCGCTGAGGGCAAACAAAAAAAGAATGAAGTCCTTATTTCACAAATCAAATTAGACAAAAAAGGGTTAGAAAGAATTCCCTCTGTAGGTGGAGAAAATGACATTGTTGGTGCCTTTTCAGTAACGCCAGGTGTTATTACCACAGGTGATCAAGGTGGTCAACTTTATGTTCGCGGTGGTACTCCAATTCAAAATAAAACACTGCTAGATGGAATGACTATTTACAATCCATTTCACTCAATTGGTTTCTTTTCAATCTTTGAAACTGAATTAGTTAAAAACGTGGATATCTACACCGGAGGTTTCGATGCTCGCTATGGTGGAAGAATTTCTTCGGTTATGGATATATCATACCGTGATGGTAACCGAAAAGAATTTAGTGGAAAAATATCCGCTTCACCATTTCTAGCTAAAGCTGTTCTTGAGGGACCTATAGGAAAAAAGAAAGAAAATGGTTTAAGCTCCGGTTCTTATGTTTTATCTTCTAAACATAGTTTATTGGACTACACTTCAAGATCCATTTATCCTAATGTAAACGATGGTAACGGATTACCTTTCAATTTTACAGATCTATATGGTAAATTAACTTTCAACAGTGATGGGGGATCTAAATTCAGTGCCTTTGGTTTTCACAACCGAGACTCTGTAAATTATTCAGTAGCTGATTTGGATTGGAAAGCCTCAGGTGGAGGAATGAATATATTACTCGTCCCGAACAGCTCTTCGATGATGATCAAAGGTCACGTGAATGGGAGCTCCTATGAAACTACATTTACCGAAACAAGCACAGAACCAAGATTCAGTAGAATTGGCGGTTTTGATCTTGGTTTTGATTTCTCCTATTTCCTAAGAAATGAAGGAGAAATGAATTATGGATTCAATTTTAGTGGGTTCAATACAGAGTTTGTAACCTATAACGAAGCAAAACGTCAGATTTCAGCAACTAATTTCAATACAGAGCTTGGTGCTTACTACAATTACCGATTGGTTAAAAACAGATGGGTAATTCAACCGAGTATTCGCGCACAAGTATATGCGTCTTTGGGAACTATTTCAATTGAACCTCGATTCGGGGCAAAATACAATGTTACAGAGAAAATTCGTCTAAAACTTTCTGGTGGACGTTTCTCTCAAAACTTCACTTCTGCTTCTTCGGATAAAGACATTGTAAATCTATTCAATGGATTACTTTCAGCTCCAACAAACGTACAAACAACTTTTGTGAATGAATTTTTAAATGAGAAAGATGTTAAAAATGGAATACAATACGCATGGCATGCCATTATAGGAACTGAAATAGATTTAACTAAACACTTAATGTTAAACGTTGAAGGCTACTATAAATACTTCTCTCAACTATCAAATATCAATCAAAATAAACTTTATGAAGATGTTTCACAGTTTTCCCAAATTGACGACGTTTACAAAAAAGATTTTATCATTGAAGATGGTGTTTCCTATGGCTTGGATTTCTTATTGAAATTTAACAAAAACCGCTTATTCCTTTGGGGAGTATACTCTTATGGTTATTCAACACGGTGGGATGGATTCTCTACCTACTTCCCTGTTTTCGACCGTCGTCATAACGTGAATCTCGTTGGAACCTATAATTTCGGTAAGAATAAAGACATTGAATTCAGTACGCGATGGAACTTAGGCTCAGGGCTTCCTTTTACACCAACAGCAGGTTTCTACCAAGGAGAAACTTTTAATAACGGCGTAAACTCGAATTATACCACCTCTAACCCATCCAATGTTTCTACAATTCTTGGAGAGTTCAATAGTGCAAGATTACCTTATTATCATCGTTTAGATATTACTATCAAGAAACAATTCAAGATGAAAAACGAAGATGTCTTGGAAATCGTTGCAAGTGTCACAAATGCTTACAACCGTCAGAATATTTTCTATGTAAATAGAATAACATCAGAAAAGATTTACCAGTTCCCTGTGTTACCAAGTATGGGAATTAGTTATAAATTTTAGTGATTTAGTATAACACTCTATTTCCTCCAGGCATCAAAGGCTTTTTTCTGGAGATGATTCGTTTCTTTAATCTGTCTGATCGAATATTCAGAATAAAAATTTCGGTTGACCTCAGGCAACAATAGTTCAATCAATTTACCTGAACGGTTCACTGTTAATCGTTTTGGATCTGAATCAAAATAGGTCAACCATTTGTCCGGATCTTGTCCTGATAAATAGCTATTCACAGCTAAAAGCTCATCACCCAGCATTAAACCACCAAGTTGTGCCGGACTTCCTGGGAAAATTGCTGATACAATAGCATTCTGCACTGACATTGCATATTTGAAACCAAGTCGACCAGCAGCATAGGATTTAGAAGGTTGGTGAACTAATTCTAGCCCCACATATTCTAGACTTTCCGTCAAAATAGTCTCGTAGGAGTCTGTTCCATGCACATAACGATCAAAAAAATCAGCAACGGAAATTCCGGCAATATTTTCTAATTCTCCGCGATAATCCTTTTCAGACACTCCTTTTCCTTGCAACGCATAATTGTAATACAAGCGCTTAACTACCTCGTCTAAACTATATTTTAGATTCGTAGCGCGCAACAACATGACATCCGTTACAAAAGCCAATAGGCAGCCTTCTGTGTA
>CAMATR010000027.1 GCA_945861175.1 Chitinophaga pinensis
AAGACCTAAAAAACCAAGTTTAGGAATGGGCAATTGTGCATGAAGGTTTGATGTTGCCATCCAGTTTGTGGTCGTTCCGAACCATGAAGTTGATCGAATTCCTCCCATATTTTCTGCACGTTGTTGTGACCAAATGCCGCTGATTTGTCCTCTTCCAAAATAATAATCTTCAAAGAAAATATCCTGAACACCGTCTGTTCCGCTTAGTGACATTGCGTAGCGATAAGTACTTGCAGAGTTCGCATGTACAAAATTTAAATAATTACCTGCAAAGCCCCTAATTTCTATCCAACGTGTCATGGTCTTTTTAAGATACCTAAAGCGATAAGTTGCTTCTGCTGTCACGCGGCTGAATTCAGCATCTTGCGCCTTGATATAATCTCCTCGAAGTGCGAAATTTAATTTATGGTCTGGTAGACTAATTCCGCCAAAATATTTAAGGAACCCACCTTGGTAATCTTTTGTAAAACCATTGTTGTAATTGTAACGAAGGATTCCTTGAAGTAGAATTGAATGAGTAAAAATAGAATTGTTTCGTTTTCCCAATTTTATATTCAAATATGGAGAAATCGCTGAATAAGTTCCCTCTGCTTTCCTCAAATTCCCTATCGAATCATACTTGAATGATTTAAGAGATAAACCAATCTTGCTCATTTTAGCACATTTTTCTGGTAATAGGGAATAGGAGAATTCACCGATTCCGGAAACCATATTTCGTCCAAAAGAATACATTGGCGCGACTAAATATTGAAATTTATTGAAAGGCACACCCATATTGTGGAATGCAGCACCAACCATAAGTTTATCGTAAACATTTCCTGCAACTATTGGTGTCCAGAAAATAGTTTTATTTTTAGACTCATTATCTCCAATCAAGAATTCGATTTTTAAAAGCTCTGATTTTTTAAGTGGTCCTGAAGCATGCCAATTGTTATTTCCTCTGTAGATTTCAGGAATATCTTTTGAAGCATCAATTACTACTTCTTGCGCATTTGGTGTTTTCATTGATACTTCTTTCTGCCCAGGTTCTAACCATGCAGTTTCCGCTATTTCACCGTTATTGAGTATGTTCACTTCAATTGGTCCATTTACTTGACCAACATTTTTAACTTTTACAGTAGTACCTATTTCACTTGTTTTGACACATTTCAATTTATAATCAATATGCTTCGTAGTATTGATTAAGTCTTCAAAAAACCAACTTAAATCTTTTCCAGAAGCTTTCTCTAGAGTTGCTTTAATATCCTCCGGTTGTGGATGTTTGAATTTCCAGGTCTCGAAATAATCATTCATGCATTTATCGAAGACTTTCTCTCCAAGATAATCTTTCAAATAATAAAAGATTAAACCTGTTTTTTGGTACATGATTACTCCATAATTGATTGAGCTAAAATCAGCAGAATGCGTCTCCAATGGTTGGTCTTCGCCAAGGCAAGCAAGCATGCGATAAGAAATATCTCCCATGTCGTGATGATCCAAATCATTGAAATGGAATCTCCCACCCAGAACCATGTCTGACATGCGGGTATTATTTGGGTATTTACTCTGAATATACCTCACTTCGTTAAGTGTATTTAATCCTTCGTCCATCCATCCGTGAACTCTTTCGTTTGAACCAAGTATCCCATAGAACCAGTTATGTCCAACTTCATGAACAATAACCACTTCTAACTCTTCCTTATTGCTTGCGCTACCAATAACGGTTACATTTGGATATTCCATTCCACCTCCCGCAGAAATAGTTCCATCTACAGCTGTTACCTGATTGTAGGGATAATCTCCATTCCATTTAGAATAATATAAAGTACCATCGTTTAGGTATTCAATTGAATATTGCCATGTATCTGCGCTACTTGGGACAAACATCGCCCATGTAGTCACATTTCTTTTGGATCTAGGAAGTTCGACTTCACCTTTTAATACGACAAATCTTTTGTCAGCAAACCAGGCAAAATCGTGCACATTATTTTGGATGTAGCGTATTGTTTTCCATTCAGAGTCTGATTGTGGGAAGTTTGTTCGTTTCTCAGAATTTATTGCTTCTTCAACTATATCTGGAATTCGTTTTTGAGTTTCGGCCGCTTTTTCATTGAGAAACTGTATTTCAGATTCTGTTTGCAAATCACCCGTTGCACCAACAACATAGTTTTTGGGAAGGGTTATACTAACATCAAAAGATCCAAATTCAGAATAGAATTCGCCTTGATTTAAATAGGGGATAGGGTTCCATCCATTTTTGTCATAAACGGCTGGTTTAGGATACCATTGTGTAATTTGATAAGATTGGTAAATATGTCCAAGTCTCGAAATCTCACCGGAAGGAATTTTCACTATGAAAGGTGTAGAAACAGTTAAACTTTCTCCTGATTTTAACGGATTAGCAAGATAGAGAATGCAGATATCTAAATTTTTTGGATCAAAATCCCATTGAACTTTGCTGCCATTTATCTTGAAGTCGAGTGAATCGATGTTTCCTTTGTCTTCATCACTTCCATAGCGCAACGTTGTTTTTCCATCCTTGTATTGTTGCTTTGCTAAGGCAGTTTGCCCATTTCTATAGGCATTTGGCCATAGGTGAATGTATAATTTATCAAGTTGGTCTGGCGAATTATTGATGTATTCAAATGTTTCAAAAGCACTTAAAGTATGATTGAGGTCATCAAGTTTCACATTGATTTTATAATTGACTTCTTGCTGCCAGTAGGATTGGCTTGACGCTGAGAAAGTAAATGAGAAAAGTAAAATGAAAAAGGCAATTTTCATAGTGTTCGATGATTTAAATTGAATTTAAAAGTACTTAAAATAGAAATAAAAAAGGCTATCCATAAGGATAGCCTTAAAAGTTTGTTAGATATAGTTTTATTCTATGATAATCCTAGTTGTGAATACAGAGTCATCTGTTTTCGCACTCAGAAGATACGTCCCAGAAGATAACTCAGGAAGATTTACCTTATATGATCCAACTGAAAGAGAACGCGTTAAAATTATTTTTCCATTCAGATCATATACTTCTACTAAAACAGGTTGATGAAAGTCTTTAAAAATTAATTCAAAAGAACCATTAGATGGATTGGGTACAATGTTGAAACTTTCTTCCGTTGGTTCTTCTAAACCTGCCCCGATCCAGTTGACATTAATGCAGTTTGAGGTATCTATACAATTGTATGGCCAATAACCGATCAAGGCATAGTTACCATTGGTTGTTAAAAACAGCGTATCACTATTTTCGTCAGGTAATATCTGACTTGAATTACAGTCATACCATTGGAATCCTTCGATGATGAATGTGTCCGAAAAGAGTATGGGTAGATCTGGGTCTGGATTGATCGTGGTGACAAAAGTGTTCGGCACTAAGTTTACATAGGTGGTGTAAGTTACCGGACAACCATTTGAACCAACAGAAACATCTACGATTGTATCTGGCGCATTATAGGTAATGCCCGAATTTGAATCAGTGTAGGGGAAAGCACAAGCCTCAACTAACTCAAAACCAATGGATGATAGATTGAGTGTAAGATCTAATGTTACCAAAGAATCACATCCGGAGGAATTCAATAAATTGAATGTAGCTTCATTATTACTTGATGTATAAGTGTTTCCATCAATCCAAGTAATTGAGTCACAAGCCGTTTGAACATCAGTCCCCGATGTAGGGCTGCAAGTTGACCAGTTAGCGGAAAAATCATCTAAACCAAATCCATCATCATCAAGCGGGTGATTCGGATCTTCCCATTTCACCATTAAGTACGAACCGGGAGGAATAGAAGCAGGTAAAACACCACTGATTATTTCCCTATTTGCTGTTGCATTTCCATCAAGAGCACCAGCCGTTTCTGAAGATTGAAGACTAGAACCATCTAAATCAGTAAATGGCGTCCATCCTGCTGTATCTCCTGGGTTTAGTCCCGTGATTGACGTTGCACTTATTTTATACCAAAAATTAATATTTTGTGCAGCATTGGATCCGCCATTTCTCCACTGTTCCAATGTGTAAGTGATTGATATACCAATCACAACTGAACTTCCTGTATTCTGAAATAAAAGGCCATGTGCAAAATTACCCCCAAAACTGGTATTGCTTGAACTTATCGCACCTAGTGCCCTGTCATTAGCTCCGGAAGCTCCAAAACTATATAAGCCGCCAGTGGTTGAAGAACCCGTGCTTGCAGCATATGATGTGCTTGCCGTAGTTCTTTGAGAGTACCAATTTGGAATCGTACTATTTTCAACCCAAGAATTGACACTTCCAGTGTTTAGTAATGCATCAAAATTTTGGGTATAGCTTCCAGAACCGTTCATCGCAACTTGCGCATAAAACGTAACGGGAAAAAGTAATAAAGCGAGTAATAAGTTTTTCATACAGTTAATATTTTAGGGTAAAAATAGGAAAGGAAAGGAGTAAATTAAAATTTATTTCAATAAAAAAGACGGTTATTCACCGTCTTTGTCTTATTTCATTTGTTCGTCTTCTTCGGGATCTGGAGGGAAGATTTTTGGAAGGTCTTCTTTTCCTTGCAATCTATCAAGCATTTCTTCCAATTGTGAAACAGATAAGCTTTTTGCAATGATCTTTTTATCTTTGTCTAAAACGAATACTCTTGGAGTTGAGAAAATGTCGTAAGTAGTTTGATAATTGAGTGATTCAATTGTCGTGAATTTGGGCACAAATTGTCGTGCATCGTCCATAGCGGCCTTGAATAGCGTTTCTGTAACGGCCACATTAATGAATGTCATATTGTTTTCTTTTATGAACTTTTTCCACTTAGCAAAATCTTCTCCAACAGCTTTTCCAACAGCAAATATCTCCACATTTCTTGCTTTAAATTTCTCCTTGTAAAGTGTTTCCAACTTAGGTGTTGTTTTCTTACAATGCCCACATTCTGGATCCCAGAAATAGAGGATGATATATTCAGAAGATAAACTGTAAAAATCTCTCCAGTTCGAGTCGGTCGTATCGCGCAAAATGATATTTGGAGGCTTCACGCCAAGCACCGTATTTTTCTGAGCGGGAATTTTTTCACATAATTCTTTAAGTTTATCCTCCTTCATCCAAAAAGCAGGCGATTTTCCCTCCGCATTTTTATTACAGTAATATCTATCTGCCATCATGACGTATATCTTATCCATTCCCATAATATTGCTCTTACCATAACTTGATGTAATCCAAGAAACACAATATTCAAATGTTTTTGATTTTGGATTTAACACATCACAAAATTTAAATGCATTTTCAAGAATGGTATCCCAGTGTTGAATCATCATATTTTTACCGAAGTAGTATTCTAATTTAGAATGGAAAACGGGCGTATTCACCAATCGGTCATCTGAGAGGTCGACATTGTCCCAATAATGAGTTCGGAAATAATTGAATCTAAAATTTGAATCAGTTATGTTGCCTTTATCATCTTTCGGTGCCTCTGGAATAATAATATCCATGGACATTCTGACAATTTTCGAAACTAATTTTGTTGAGTTCGATTGAATCAAGTTATTTTGATAATCAATCACCTCCTTGTTAAGTGCATCTATTTTATCTGACAAAATTTTGAATTGTGGATCTTCGCTTTTTAGTTTGCTGCGTTGTTCCGTTAATTTTCCGGATTCAGTCTTTTTAGGGCCAATAAATTTAACATATTCAAAAAAAACTTTGTTTTCCTCTGATTTTTTAACTTTCATGTTATCTATAAAATCAGGTGAGATAGTTTCTAAAGAAACTTCCTCATTATTATAGACAAACTCGAAATATTTTTGCCCCGGGAGCAGAACTCCTAAAATACCTGGGACTTGTTTTTTGGCATCGAATTCAACATACCCAGCCTTTATTTCAGCAGTATCTGCGTAATAGAGTCCTTTGCCTATGTATTTAATCAAATGCACAGTGGTATCTTTTTGATTGCCGATTTTGAATCGAAGTTTTTGTCCAAAAGATAAATTAGACAAGAGAATAAAAGCAGTTATAATTAGTAATCTCATTTTTTAAAATATTTCAAAGTATGAAGTTATTTTATTGTCGGTGTAAATTTAAAAACTATAGTTTATTTAACACATCTTTAACCAATCAGTATTCATTAAAAATCCCTTTTTTAGCTGTAAAATAGCTTGATAGGCCAAATAAAATATAGGTACTTAACAAAGATCCAATGGCTAGAAATGAAACAGAAGTATCGATATACAATCCGCCTGATTCAAACATTTTATCGAGTGAATATTTAAAAAGGAAGAAAACGAATATGGCTAGTCCACTTATGACACCAAATACTTTTATAAAATAGCTAAAAAAGCTCCTGATGATGGCGGCAGGGTCAAATCCTATTCTTAAAAGTGTTCTTACTTCGTAGACATTTCTTGACATCAGTAATTGCATGTATTGGATAAGGACCAAACCAGATACAAAAACAGCAATAATAGATATGCCTAGCACAACTAAAAATAATGTTCCGACAACACTTTTTAATCTTCCAATCAGCATTTGTGAATTTTTCGATTCAAGTCCACGTTTCTTCAAAAGTTCTTCTACCAAACCAAATTCGCTTTCTTTTCCTGAAATCATGAGTTGTGTGATTTTCTCTTCTTGGTCAGTCTTGTATTTCAAATTCCCATATTCCATGAACGCTTCAGGCACTAAAATGGAAGAGACTTCATTCGTGAAACCAATAATCCGGGCATCAGCCCATTCTTTATTTGAATCGTTTTTTAATGTGAATTTAAATTTGATGTCTTTGGCTAAATCATCAGAAATTTGTGGAATTCCGCTGGCAGACATGAAAGTATTCAGCATGACAAGAAATTCTCTAGGCATTATAATTGGCACAAATTCATCGCCTTCTTTCCAATGCCATTTGGTTGATTTTACGTCTAGGAATTTGGGATTAACTGTCTGAATGAAAACATCTGTTCTAAAACGTGGAACCATAGGATCAGCAGTTTCGAATGACACATCAAAATTGTTACTAATAACAGGTTGAGCATCTTGAATAAATGGTTCTTTTTTAATTTTTTCAATTTCCCGTTCACTGAAATCTGTTTTTGTCAGATTTAAAGAGCTCGAATTCGTCACCTTTTTCTGAACAATAATTGTATTCGGACCAAGGATATCGGAACCTTTTCCAAATTCATTCACTTTAATTAAATAATGAATTGAAGTAATAAGAAAGGTCATGCCTAGAAACGAACCGACCATCGCAATCACCAATTGCTTTTTATCCTGGTTGCGGAAGAGGAGCTTATTTAACATAGCTTACAGGTAATAGATGTGATCATATTTGAAACCGTGGTCGTCGCCTAACGTTGTCAATACAAAACCTGCTCCAATTTTATCACACCGCTCATTAATAAGTGAAATACATTTCAAGGAGTTCTCTGTGTCAAGATGAGAAAACGGCTCGTCCATTAGCAGTATTTCAAAAGGCTGGCATAAGGCACGGACAATAGCCACGCGCTGTTGTTGCCCCATGGATAGGAATTGACAATTTTGATCCCATTTATTCTCAATATCCAAGGCTCTTAGCATACCTCGAATTTCTTGTTCGTTGAATACATTTTGCAAACTGTTCTTTAAAAGAAGATTTTCTCCAACAGTCAACTCAGGAAATAATTGCAGGTCTTGAAAAATAACTGACACCTTTTTTTGGCGAATTATTGTCCAATCATGTGGTTGGAACGTGTTTATGTTTTTGTCGTCGTAAAAAACCTCTCCTGAATAGTCGGATCTTAAACCGAGAGCTGTGAATGTAAAAGTTGATTTTCCTTTTCCGCTTGAAGCATTGAGAAGGATTTTTTCTCCTTTGGATACAAACATTTTATTTCCCCAAATACTTTCCGCTCCATGTCGAATGGAGTCGAGTGGTTGTGGCATCACTTTGTCAAAAATGATTTTCATAATTTTTGGTTTTCTTTGGTGTTTTCAAGAATCATTCCAAAGTATTTTTTCATTACTTTATTTGGCTATTTAAGTCATTAACAATAAGATTTAGCATCAAGTCTATTTTATCGAATGAAATAATTTTGGCGTCTTCATGCCTTTTTAGCCATGTCAATTGTCTTTTGGCGTACCTCCTTGAATTTTGCTTAATGAGTTCAATTGCTGTTTCTAAATCCGTTTTTCCGTCAATGAAATCAAATAATTCTCTATAGCCAACTGTTTTTAAGGCGTTCAAGTGTTTAAAAGGTAAGTGTGTTTTCACTTCTTCTAACAATCCTGAATCCATCATGTTGTCAACTCGCAGATTGATGCGGTTGTACAATTGTTCTCGCGGATGTTCGATGATGAACCGATGTAATTGAAAAGTATTTCTTTTTGGAGTTGCTCTTCTTAATTGCGAATAGGGTAATCCTGATAAACGAATTGCTTCGATTGCCCTAATAACTCTAGCTGGGTTTTGTTTGTCAATTTGCTCAAAAAAAACAGGGTCTTTATCTTTCAGTTCTTCAAGAAGAATAGATAACCCCTCTCTTTTAACTTCATCGGCTAGTTGATTTCTCAATATTATTGATGATGGAATATTATCAAGTCCAATGCACAATGCATCAATAAACATTCCTGATCCGCCTGTTAATATAATCGTTTCATGTTTCAGAAAAAGTATTTCCAATAATTCAGAAGCTTCTTTAGCAAATTTAGCTGCTGTTACTTCTTCTGTGATATTGTGAGAGTCAATAAAATAATGGCTTATACCTTTTTGTTCCTCAATCGATGGTTTTGCAGTTCCAATTGACAATTCTTTATAAAATTGTCGAGAATCTGCCGATAAAATTACCGTTTGAAAATAATTGGCAAGTTCAACGCATAGAGCTGATTTTCCGCTTGCTGTGGGACCTTCTATGACAACGAGCCGTTTGATTTTTTCTTTCAAAAGTATACAAATTACTTGTATACTGTTACCCATTCTAGGTAGCACTTGTAGATCGATCGAACGTAATTATAGGTTCGCGCACCCCGAAGTGCACCGTTTTTAACAACAGGATCGGTGTAATATTCTGCCTTGGAAAGATTCAACATCATAATTTCCACATTATCATCCCAAAGCAATGGATCCAATCCATTTTTCTTTGCTAGTCTTTGAGCGTCTTCAACATGACTTTTTCCGGAATTGTATGTGGCGATCGTGAACTTTTCCCTCTGAATGTGATTTGGTATATTTTTCCATCCTTTGAAATCAGTAGCTAATTTCAGCATTCCACCACATATCTGCTGTTCAACTGGGGAATCTGGGAAAACTCCGTAAAGTGGTCCAATACTCGGCATGAATTGCATCATTCCATAGGACCCACCAAATCCTTCAACATTTGGATTAAATCTTGATTCTTTGTAAGCTACTGATGCAAGTAAAAGCCAATTCCAATTGTATTTTTTGGCAACTTTTTTGAAGATGACATCATATTCAGAAAGTTGTCCATTCCTTAAACTAATGCCTAATTCTGATCTCTTAACTGGTAAATCTTTTAGCTCAAAGTATTTTGCATTGAGATACTTATAAATCTTTTTTGACATGAATTGTTTTAACCAGCGATCAACTCTAGCTTTCAATAATGGGCTTGTTTTGCGCAGACCGAAAGCAATTTTTTGGTTTACCGAAATGGGTGTATTTATATCTAGGTTGTTAAAATATTGCTGATTTATTTTAGCAATATTTTCTTCAGTTACGGTATAATCAATTAGTCCTTCAGAAACCATTTCAATTAGTTCCTCTGAGCTGACGGCGCCTTCTTCACCTGAAACAAATATCGTATCTCCGATTTCTTCTTGTAAATGGGTTAAGCGCTGCTCATAGCTCGAATTTTTCCAAACATGAATAGTTTTGTATGCTAAATCATTTGGATCACGGATGAGGTTTTTAATCCCTAGCGATGAATTGGATTTTCTCCAACCTTCAGGCTTTCGTTGAATAAGTACTTGAGGAGTTCGAATGAAAGGAGATGAAAAGTCAATTTTACGTTTTCGTTCTTTTGTAATAGTATAATTACAAGCTATGAGATCACCTTCTCCTTCATTCAGCATGCGTAAAAGATCATCCAAATTATTTACAATCTTTATTTCTAATTCCACACCAATTTCATAAGCAAATTCTTTAAGAAGTTCATATTCGAATCCCATTCTTTTGCCTTTGTATATAAAAAAGGATGTTGAACTATTTTCAGCAAGGACGGTCAACTTACCTTTTTGTAAAATTTCTGGTAGGTCAATATTAACTGCACTTCTTTCAAATACCTCAATTTCACCTAAATTATTGCTGCAGCTTGGGAGAAATACAACCAATAAAATAGTACTAAAAATGCTTATTAACAATATTAACCTTAGGGTCATACTTGTGTAATTAGGGATGCAAATTACAAAAAAATAAATTCAACTATAATTTATTCATTCCGAAGTGCAACTTAGCGTCGCCCATAAAGTTTTCAAAGCAACCGTATATTTCATCATAAAATCGGTCAAAACATTGAGGTGCTATATGCAGCAGATTAGGAAATGAGATACGTGAGCCAACCCC
This sequence comes from Chitinophaga pinensis, assembly GCA_945861175.1. Classification (GTDB taxonomy): domain Bacteria; phylum Bacteroidota; class Bacteroidia; order Flavobacteriales_D; family Crocinitomicaceae; genus M0103. Next base: position 10,488 of record CAMATR010000027.1, read on the forward strand.
CGAGCATGATTTTTCAAGACCTTCTCTCATTTGATAACTATTCATCCATTTTCTATTTCTCATTACTGCAATAAATGATTTAAATTTTTCTGAATAAAAAGGCCAGTTTTCCGGCTGGTATGCGTAAAAATCTTCAAGGAAATCCAAAAGTTCCGTTGAATGATAATTTTTCCAATTCACAGCTAATAAATGATCGAAAAATAAATCTACGGCCACACTGCTAACTTTTGGTAAATCAGGGTAGAGCATTTTTAAAAGTTTTCGGACCTCTTGATGCGTATCTATATATGTATCTATTGAACGATGAAGTTGGATCCCCGTTTGAATTTTTTCTGGGTAATCAAACATGGCTTTTCCCTTTACGAAATCTCCAAAAAGATTAGCGTACATAAGTTCCAAATCATTGCTTGAAAAATAGAGATGCCCAAGAAAATTCATCAACTAAATTTCAGCGTAAAAAAAAAGATCCCTATTTGGGATCTTTTATTAATATTCATCCTCATTAAAGAGGAAGTCTTCTCTTGATGGATAATCGGGCCAAATTTCTTCAATACTTTCATAAATATCTCCTTCGTCCTCAAGATCTTGCAGATTCTCAACTACTTCAAGGGGTGCTCCCGCTCGAATAG
>CAMATR010000028.1 GCA_945861175.1 Chitinophaga pinensis
ATAATTGGAGAAGGGAAACGATCCAGTTTTATTTACTCATCTGATCCGCATATTTGGTTTAAGATCAATGATGGAAAATTGCAATATACATATGCTGAAAAGAAATTTATGTCAGAGGAATGTAACAATGATTTTGGTATAGATGTAGATTTCCCAAATCATAAGTCACCCGTTAAAATTGAATATGTAAATTTTCAAAAAAAGATGGTTGACTCAGTCGTTGTCAATGACACAATTCAAGGGGTTACATTGGATTTGGTGACAGAGGGGATGCGTTCGAATTACTTGTCCGAAGGAGATTTTATGATGTCCGGAGATGTTGCTATTTCATTCGAAAAAAAGGATGCAATGCCCGGTATTTTGATTACAAAGCAAGGTGGGAAAATAATGATCCGCTCAAAGGAACCATTGCGTTATCTTCCTATGGCGGAAATGCGAAAATACAGACAAAGTGGATTAGATGTTCCTGATTCAATGTTTGTGAAGGTGGAGTCGGACATAACTGTTCCTTTTCAGACGGAGACACTTTACCAAATAGGAGGGCAGCAAATCGTCTTGAAAAGAAAGATTGAGCACTCAAGAAAAATGTTACTTCCATCAGGCCGCAGAGATGCCGGAATAGATTACTTAACTGTTAAGGTAACTGATGGGGATTTTTCAAGGCTAGTTAGATTGAAAGGCGGAATGGGGCAAATTCCTGATGTAGAAGTTTTTAGTCTAAATGGTTTGATCTATCAAATGGAATATGGGTCAACTAAAATTGATATGCCTTTTTATATTGGATGTAAAGACTTTAGACTAGAAAAATATCCAGGATCTGAAACGGCATCTTCATTTGAAAGTGATGTTTCAATAATAGATTTGAAAGATAATTACTCTAAAAATCAAACAATATTCATGAATCACGTCATGGACTATAAAGGATATAGATTCTTTCAATCGAGTTATGATTTAGATAACCCAGCAACACCGGAAAATGAAGAAGGAACACGATTGAGTGTAAATCACGATTGGTGGGGAACAAACATTACTTATCTTGGATATTTATTATTAGCTATCGGGATGATTATGTCTCTTTTTGCTCAAGCAGGAAGATTTAGATTGCTGAATGATAATTTAAAAAAATCTAGGGAGAAAAGGAAGAAACTGGCTACCATGTTGATCTTATTCCTTTGTTTTTCCTTATCAGGATTTAGCCTTACACATTCGGATCATAAAGGACACAGCCATACAAAGACTAAAGTTCAAAAACCTATATTTAGACTTGTATCAGAGATACATTCTGATCAGTTATCAACCCTCCTTGTTCAAGATTTTCAAGGTAGAATTATTCCGATGCACACGCTATGTGATCAATTATTAAGGAAAATTTATCGGGATAATAAATTTGAAGGAAAAAATGCAATCCAGACAATTATGAGCATGCACATGTATCCTCAACATTGGATGGATGTTAAAGTGATACAGGTTTCTTCTAATTTGCGTGAAAAATTGAAATGTGGAGAACATGCTTCTTATAACGAATTAGCTGATGCTTCGGGTCAGTTTAGTTTGATGAGTGACTACAATGCCGCACATCAGAAATTAGAATCTAAAAGGGACGAGTACGATAAGAAATTGATCAAATTAGTTGAGAAGTTTCAAGTTGTACAGTCTATTTTTAATTGGCAATACATGAAAATAATTCCAGTTGTCAATGAACCAAATAATAAGTGGTTTGTGCCTCTTTCAATGGATTTATTGCAGTTGGATTCGCTTTCTTCAGGTTTGGCTTTACGCTATATTTCTGGTTTAGATGCTGCAGCGAAAACAAATAAATACGGTCAAGTTGATGATTTATTAGTTGATCTTAAAAAGTTTCAAAGAATTGCAGGCGCGAAAGTAGCCCCCTCAGAAAACAAGGTGAAGTTAGAAGTCAGTTACAATAAGATGGGCATCTTTAAGAACACTTACCGAAGCTATATGGCATTTGGTTTCTTGCTTTTACTTTTATTCTTTGTTCGGATTTTTAAAAAACCAACTGAAAATGCAGATAAATTCTTTAAATATCTAGCTCTTTTCTTTTCTTTCCTTATAGTATTCATATTCGTCTATCATGGGATAGGATTAGGATTCAGGTGGTATATTTCTGGACATGCACCATGGAGTAATGGATACGAGGCAGTTATCTTTATTTCATGGGTAACAATGATTGCAGGTATTGTTTTTTCAAGAAAGAATGCTGTGATTTTGGCAGTTTCGGCTATTCTTGCTGCATTCATGATTTTCGTAACAGAAATGAATTTATTAGATCCCGAAATTACACCTCTTCAACCAGTTCTGAAGTCTTATTGGTTAATGATTCACGTAGCAATTATAACAGGAAGTTATGGTTTCCTTGGTCTTTCAGCTATTTTAGGGTTAGTAAACTTGAGTCTTTATATATTCAGAAATAAGAAAAATTCTCAGTTTATTACTTTAGATATTAATGAGCTCACTTATGTATCAGAAATGACGATGACAATTGGTTTGTTTATGCTGACAATCGGAACATTTCTCGGTGGTATTTGGGCCAATGAATCATGGGGACGCTATTGGGGATGGGATCCGAAGGAAACATGGGCTTTGGTTTCTGTGCTTGTTTACGCCGTAATCTTGCATTTACGTTTTATTCCTGCGCTTGCGGGCAAATTTGTCTTTAATGTTGTTAGTTTGTGGGGTTACTCAGCCATTCTCTTCACTTTCTTTGGAGTGAATTTCTATCTTGTCGGCCTTCATTCTTATGCACAAGGTGAGGGATTGGGAGAATTACCAACTTGGTTGATTGTTACAATTTTATGTTTTATATCATTTACGGGATTTGCAATATATTGCAACAGTAAATTTTCTAAAGAACAGAGGGCAAGTTTATTGAATGAGGATTAATTAATCCTTTAATTTTGCTATCGGATCTTCGTAAAGATCACTTTTTATATATTCTACATACGAGTTTTTGAGTACGCTGTTATCTCCTTTTATTAAGAACAGATTATTTATTTCTAAATCCTAAATCAATCTTTTGACTTTTAAAAGTTACTTTTGAATAGCAAACTTTCTATTTAAAACAATGAAACTAGATATTCTTGCTTTTGCAGCACATCCAGACGACGTGGAACTTTCCTGCTCAGGGACATTGATGAAACATATAGCCGCTGGGAAAAGGGTGGGAATTGTTGATCTAACTGAAGGAGAGCTTGGATCTCGCGGCACTGCTGAAACACGTTATTCTGAAGCCATGGAGGCAAGTCAAATTATGGGTGTTGACATCCGTGTAAACTTAAGGATGGCAGATGGCTTTTTTGAAATTAATGAGAAAAATAAGCTATTGATTATTGAACAGCTCCGGAAATTCCAACCTGAACTAGTACTTGCCAATGCTGTTTCTGATCGACACCCAGATCATGGGAAAGCGGCAAAATTGGTTTCCGAAGCATGTTTTTTATCTGGGTTGAGACGAATTGAGACTTATTATGATGGTTTACAGCAAACAACGCATCGACCAAAAGCAGTATATAATTATATTCAAGATAATTTTATTAAGCCTGATTTCTCAGTGGATGTAACAGATTTTATCGATCGAAAAATAGAATGCATTCGCGCCTACAAAACGCAGTTTTATGATCCAAATTCACCAGAACCTGAAACACCTATTTCTGGCAAAGAATTTTTTGATTTTGTAAAGGGGCGAATGATGCAATATGGCCGGCCAATCGGGGTAGAGTATGCGGAAGGCTTTACGGTTCAAAGAGAGATTGGTATCAAAGATTTATTTGATTTGAAATAATATGCAACTATTGGATAGCCATTATGGTTATTTCTTCTCCCTGCCAGATAATATTATCATTTGAGACCTTTCCAATAAGTAATTTTCCGAAAGGCGATACAGGACTTAAACAAAAACATTTTTGATTTCCAACTTTAATTGCGCCATGACCTATTGAAAGGTAAAAAAATCCTTTTGTTGTTTGCATTAATGATCCAAGGCCAATTCTAGTGTGATTTTTTGCGGTATCAATACCCTTTACTATATTGAGTGCTTTTTTCAATTCCAAAAGCTGTTCAGAAATTCGTTCTTGTTCAAGTTGATTCATAGCGCGACTTGTTTCATGCTTATCGCCGGCTGAACTTTTTGTATCTGCACTAAGTTCGCTGCGTAAATCTATCAATTCATTTTCAAGATTCTTTTCTTTTTGAAGTAGTACGGATAAAAGTTCTTGGTGAATTTTTACTTTACTTAGTAAATCTATCATACAACTGATTTAATTGCTTGAGAAAATTCTCTGTTGAAAATTCTATGGCTTTATCGCGGATGTTTTGTGTATTAAAAGTCAATCCATTTATTATTTTTTCCATTTCAAGAGCTAAACTGGGGGAATCGTGGCTAAGTACCAATAACCCCTGATCTTCAGTCATGTTTGAAGCGATACCAACAGGTGTTGATATGACAGGAGTTCCTGTTGACCAAGCTTCAGCGATAACAATAGAAAAGGTTTCGTAACGAGAAAACAATACAAACGCATCGCTTCTTTGATAATAGGCTAATAAATCCGAATGCGCCATTGGTCCCGCGAATTCAATGTATTGATCGAGTTTTTTCTGTTGGACAATTTGCTGCCATTTTGCGTATGGTTCATCACTGACAATAGTCAGTTTGAATTGGGAATATCCCTTTTGGCAAAGTAAATCGATGGCTTCAATAATTCCATGAGGATCTTTCAACTCAGTATCGAGTGTCGATACATGAAGAAATCTCTTAATTGAATCACCAGGTTTTATACCAGGCCGAAAGAAGTCTATATTGACAGGGTTATGAATAACATCAATTAATTTTGCAGGAAAACTTTTTTGTAAATCAGTTTTTAAAAAGTCAGATACTGCAATCAATCCATCAATTGATTTACGGCAATAACTTAATATAAATCGTTCTTTGAAGTTCCATTTCTTTCTTCTTTCAGGTCTGAAATAGGAGCCATGTTCAGTTAATATTAAAGGGCAATTGAAATATTTTTTTGCATTAACAAATAAATGACCCTTAGGCAAGATGCAATGTGCATGAATTAAATCAACAGATTTAATTTTAGATAAACCGGTTGTAAAGGCACGCTCAAATTCCTTCTTTCTCGAAAGAAAGTTCGATTTTTGAGGCACATAATAAATGAGTTCTTTCAAATTGCCGTCAACCATTTCTTTTTCTTCAAGCTCTGTAATTAAAGGATTTGTCGAAATATATAAAACAGTTACTTTATGCTCTTTTGCCAATAAACGAGCTTGTTCTTGAACGAAATTTCCCAAATAAGGTGACACAGGGCTAGGGTACCAAGAACTCAGTAAAAGAATATGCAATCTTCCTTGGTCGTTTTGCATTAGTTGGAATTCGCAAGAATTATTTAATAATTAATTTTAATTCTTCGATGACGTTTTCAATTTCTACTTTAGTATTGAATTTTGAAAATGAAAATCGGGCATTGGGTCTATTCAATTCAGCTTTTATTCCCGAAAGCACATGAGAAGGACCAACGGCCCCTGATGAGCAAGCAGAACCTCCACTCACAGCAATACCTTTCAAGTCTAAAGTAAATAAAAACATACCTGAACCTTCAAATGGAGGAAAGCAAACATTTAAGACTGTATATAATGATTTTTCCGAATCAGTTTCTCCATGGAAATCTATGTTTGGAATATATTTTTTCAAGGCTTCAATCATATAGGTTTTTAATCCTTGTACGTGATTGTGGTGTTCTTCCAAATCGAGATAAGCTAATTCAAATGCTTTTGCTAAGCCGACAATTCCTGCTACATTTTCCGTCCCTCCACGCATTCCGCGTTCTTGAGAACCTCCGTGAATAAAGGAGCCTATTTTCAGTTTTTTGTTGACGTAAAGAAATCCGACTCCTTTAGGACCATGAAATTTATGAGCAGAACAAGCTAAGAAATCAACATCCAAAAGTCCAAGATCAAATCGATAATGTGCCATACTTTGAACAGTATCAGAGTGGAAGTAAGCAGCATACCTTCTGCATAAATCACTTACCCGTTGAATTGGGAGTAAGGTGCCTATTTCATTATTTGCATGCATTAGAGAAACCAATGTTTTTTTTGGCTCCTTTAATAATTCTTCTAGTTGAGATAAATTTATATTTCCCCTTGCATCAACACCCAAATAAACGATTTCGGTTCCCTCTTCTTTCTTTAAGGCCTCAACAGTGTGACCAACGGCATGGTGTTCTATAGATGTTGTGATGATGCGCTTAACACCAAGATTTCGAACTGATAAATATAAAGCAGCATTGTCGGCCTCAGTGCCACCGCAAGTAAATATAATTTCCGATGAATGGCAATTAAGCTCTTTTGCAATAGATCTGCGAGAAGTTTCAATTAGAGCTTTTGTATCACGCCCAAAATGGTGGGAAGAGGATGGATTTCCAAAATGATTACTCAAAACATCGGTCATTGCTGTTACTACTTCCGGTGCAATTGGAGTTGTGGCAGCATTATCTAGATAAATTCGCATTTGACAAAGATAATAATTGTACCAAATTCATATAGTTATTCTTTAGAAGAAGGGTATAAAAAATAGTAGGTTATTGTATTGCTAGAGGATTATCTTATGTCTAAGACCTTCTAAAAATCAATAAGAAGCTTTAAAAAAAAATAGAATGAATCCAGAGGTTGTTTGAATTATACTTGCAGAACTTTAAATTAATTCCCTCCGGTTTGTCAGTCTTTTTTTTATTCAAAACATGCTTGTTCAAGATAAAAAAAGAGGCATGGATTTTAACTATTTTTTTTATTTTTAGAGGCTCTTTTATTCACAAATTTATATCAATAAAGAGCCCTTTACAAGTCGCCAAATAAACCATTGTTTATCCACTGTGGGCTGCAAGAGGATTTCACTAACTTTACAAAGTTATACTCGATATTAAGATGTCAGATAAATCTCATAAACAATTTCTTTGCTCTAATTGTGAATGGCATAAGTTATCACTTTTATCCGATTTCTGTGAGAGGAATGTTCAAGATTCAGATCGACATAGAATTTCGAACCATTACAAAAGGAATCAATCTCTATTTGCAGAAGGAAGTTATCCTCGAGGTGTTTTTTGTCTCAACCATGGTAAAGTCAAAGTTTTTACACGAGGAGATGAAGGAAAGGAGCAAATAATTCATATTGCAAAAGCCGGCGAAATAATAGGTTTTAGAGCTATGTTTAGTGGTGGTGAATATAAAGTTTCTGCAACCGCACTTGAGGATTGTACCATATGTTTTATTGGTAAAGAAGAATTTTTGAGCATAATTGACACTAATCCAGCAATTAGAAATGATATAATTCGTGAATTGTCAAAAGAGTTAGGTGAGAGAGCAATCTTCATTACTAATATCGCTCAAAAAACGGTAAGAGAGCGTTTGGCTTTTGCATTGACCATATTAGGAGATGTATACGGTGAAGATCAAATCAATCTTACACGAGAGGACATGGCTAATTTTATTGGTATAGCAACGGAAACACTAATTCGCCTTTTGAAGGATTTCAAAGAAGAGGGATTAATTGATATCCATAATCGAAAACTCGAAATAATTTCCAAAGAGAAACTACTTGTCATCGCGGGCAAGTAATAAAATAACAGAGGAGTAGGGTTTTAAAAACTAAAATTGAATTTCTTGTTATATCCAGTAATACGTAGTTTGCAAATTATTAAATAATTCATGGTCATTGATTCATCGAATTTTTTTGAAGTTTATCGGATAAGTAATTTATTCATCAAAATGCCATTATTAGAAATCAATTGAACTGAATAGATGCCACTCAATAAATTCGGCAAAACTATTTCATTATCGAATTCAATTCCATTTGACTGAAAGATAATTTTCCCTTGATTATCAAGAATAAGAATTTCTTTTAATGGAGCAGAGGACACCACTTTAATTACTGAATTTCCTTCCGTAGGATTTGGAAATATTTCTGTTTTATTAATCTTTTGATCACTAGTTCCAAGCGCACTTTCGTTAAGACGCACAAGTCCCTTAGAATATGTACCAATCCATACATAGCCTGATGAATCCTTTTCCAAAGAAAGAATGTGATCATCCGGCAGGGAGGAGTTGTCAGTTGTATAATTTAGCCAGTCGTTCATTTTAGTTCGAATAGATAAACCGTTGAGATGAGTACCGAGATAAAAGTTTTGCTCTTTGTCAAGCTTCATTGTTGTGAGGCTATTTGTTGGGATACCAGAATTTGTAACATTGAAGGCTATCCAAATTTGATTGCCGGCATCTGTAAATAAACCTTGAGATGTAGATGCATACCATGGATTACCCAGTTTGTCGATTTGAACGGTAATACATGAGTTGTCAGGAGTTCCGTTGTTAAGTAAAGTGTAATTATTTAGGATGTTATCTTGCATATAAAGCAACCCACCATTGATTGTTCCAATATGCATCATTTGATTTTTACCTTCGGCAATGCTTGTAATGTTATTAGACAAAAGGCCGGCATTAGCGGTAGTCCAAGTTTGCCAAGTATTACCATCGAATTTAGCAAGACCCTCAATAGTACCGATCCATTTATTACCAAGAGAATCTACTTTTATAGCACGAATAAAATCATTCGGAATACCAGAATTAGCAGTGTTAAATTGTGTCCAAATGCTTCCATCAAAGTTAAAGAGACCTCCAAATGTTGTACCTATCCAGACTATGTTCTCTTCATCTACTTCAATTGAACGAATGCTATTGTCCGTTAATCCAGAATTACTTGTATTATAAATGGTCCATTCATTTCCTTCTAATTTTGCTAGTCCCCAATCTGTTCCAATCCATAAATTATTTTGTCGATCAACCTTGAGGCATTGAATGGTATTATTTGGCAGAAGGGAATTTATTTCGTTGTAGATTGTCCATTCAGATGTGATTTGAGAATAAAAAAAACTTCCGCTGAAATAAAACAGCGGAAGCAGAAAATATTTTTGAAAAAAAATCATTTTAGTCAACTACAACGCGAGTTGTGTAGTTTTTCCCTTCAAATAAAATATTAAATAAGTAAACTCCTTTTGAAAGAGATTTCTTATCTACTTTGAACGAATTCAAACCTTCTTTATGGTCAATAGTTTCTGAATAAACTTTTTGTCCAAGTAAGTTCAAGAGTTCAACATTCATTGTTCCTGAATGGTCCGTTGTAAATTGAACATTAAACTGGCCATTATTAGGATTCGGCGCGACTTTTAAAGATCGTTGAAAAGAAATATTTTCTCCGATTGATGCACAGCTTTGAACAACTGCTTGAACAGGCACCATTTCGCTTGCACAAGTGCTGTTGGTTGTCAGAATTTCCCAATCGTAGAAGTAGTAGTAATAGGAAGCTCCCGCAGAAGCTCCGGTTATACTTAGAATTCCTGGTAGTTCATAGGGATAAGTTGCACTGTTGTTATTTCTGTATAAACCAGTTGTACCAATATTTTTACCGACTAATCTTAAATTCGAATCAATAGGTACTGAGAAATTTAAATCTACTCGACTTTGTCCAGCGGGAACAGCAACGGTCGTAGTTGCTAAAACACTCGCGTTTTGATCCTGCAGTTGAACAGTGATATTTCCTGCCGATTGTGAATAAATCAATGCTGATTTCAAAGTGAAAGGCACAATACTATTGAATATTTCATATTGATCTGAAGTGACATATCCTCCGCCACCAATACCGTTTGAATAGGGCTCGGTGTTCAATGAATCATTGTATGAATCTTGATTTTGAACGTAATAAGTCGTTGTTGCAGTTAAATTAGGTGTTGTGAAATTGCTTCCTGTTCCAACAAGAATGCCTTGATCATCGAACCAAGAAACAGTTCCCGTTGCAGTTGCGGATAAATCCATACTTCCAGAAATACAAACAGTATCGCCAATCGCAGCAGGTGCAGTTGGAGCAACAGTATTTACCACAAATGGTTCAGAACTATTCGTGCCACAATGATTACTTACATTACAAGTATATGAGCCAGGTTGATTAACAGTAATGGATTGTGTTGTTTCTCCCGTTGACCATGTAAAACTTGATCCCGCTGTCGCAGTTAGCGTAATGTTTTCTCCCGAACAAAGATTGTGAGAGTTGTTTGAAGAAATTACAGGATTAGCACCTGAACCAGCAGGGCTTTGATTCGTTAAAGTTATTGGTACAGCAGTGAAATTATTGGTTTCATCTTCCTCTAAGAAAATATTGTTTATGTCTGCTTCAAGCACAATGTAGTAGTCACCATTACATGTGTTTGGTGGAATATTAATCCACATACCATCTAAATGTTTGCCATAAACATCTAACCATCCAGAAGAAATCCCTTGTTCAATAACGGAACAATTGTAATTTCCACCGCCAAGGTTCCAATTTGGAAAGTCGCTATTATGCAGAGTATTTCCCTCTAAATATACTGTGCTATTATCCCTGCAATCACCGTCATAAGTAGATCCAGGAGTACCACATTGACCAAAATCCATCAAGCAAAAACCAATCTTCGCTCCAGATCCAACAATCGGCCAATTGAGAGGATTAGGGTCAGATGTTTCCATTCGAAGAGTCATAACTGCCCAGTCGTCAACATGGTTGTGACCGTGCGCGGGGTGATAGGTGACATTTCCTGCATACCGATCAATATAACTCATACTATTGCCGCTTTTTTGATATATACGCTGTGTGAGCAATTGTTTTGGATTCAAGTAGCCATTGGGACAAGTAAATGCTCCAGAGGACTCTACATTAAATACAGTGTCATTCCCGCAAAGAAATGTTCTTTTTCCGTTATCATTTTGTCCCCTCACTGTGAAAGAACCGTGTCCTATGTTTGGTGTGGTTCCAGTTATACGAAGTCTGCCATTGTCTGGACCTTGACCAGTATAATTAGTTCCTGCACCGGATTGAGGATATTCTGTGAAACCGTTGTTACTAATTCCTTGCCATGAAGCAGTTATATCGGGTAACAATAAACAATTTGAGGTCCCATCTTCACAAACGCAAGAGGTTGCGTTTGTTGTCGTGCACTGCGAAAAAAGATGAAAAGTCAAAAAG
>CAMATR010000029.1 GCA_945861175.1 Chitinophaga pinensis
AATTCCTTCCCTTCATTTTCGGGATAATTGACAGCTCCGATATTTGTTAAAAATGAAATCATCAAAGAAGACTCACATTTCAACCATGATACAATTTCATGCATCATACTAGCTTCCACTTCCAAAGTTAAAAAACCATAGGGCTCCTCTACATTAAGAATTGAATCTCCGAATTGTGATTTAATTTTTTCAATCACAGCATCATTGGAAAGTTTACTTTTCATTTCCTTCGATATCGTATTTATTCAACAAAGACTTGTATTCATCTGAATAGCGTCTTCTCATTGGCTCATGTTTGACCATTTCGTGGATTTTTATAATTCCATCAATGATCTGCTCAGGTCTCGGCGGGCAACCAGGGACATAAACATCAACTGGAATTACTCTATCAATACCCTGTAAAACACTGTAAGTATCAAAAATACCTCCAGAGGAAGCGCAAGCTCCAACAGATAATACCCATTTTGGCTCAGCCATTTGTTCATATACCTGCTTTAAAATTGGTGCCAACTTTTTAGAAATGGTACCTGCAACGATTAATAAGTCTGCTTGTCTTGGTGAGAAAGACATTCTTTCCATTCCAAAACGAGCTAGGTCGTAATTACTACCCATTGACGCCATGTATTCAATTCCGCAGCATGATGTTGCAAAGGGCAAAGGCCAAACTGAATTCTTTCGGGCAGCAGCTACAACTTTATCGAGCACAGAAAGCTGATAGCCTTCTCCGTTAATTACTTTAAGATCTTCTATTTTTCCCATTCTAATGCTCCTTTTTTTAGTACATAGAAAAAACCAACTAGAAAGAAGGTTACAAAAAGAATAACAGCTAACAGTCCCTCAAGTTCTAATTTTTTAAAATTCACTGCGTAAGGATAAAAGAAAATAACCTCCACATCAAAGAGAACGAAAAGTATTGCTGTCATAAAGTAGCGAATAGATACAGGAAAACGAGCATTCCCTTGAGATTCAATTCCGCATTCCCAATTCGAATTTTTCTTTTTGGATTTAAGTGTTGGCCCGAGGTAATGTGTAATAAACAAAACAAATACTACAAAAGCACCAACCACTCCTATCTGGAGTAAAATCGGAATGTAATCCGCACCGCTTGATTGCATATTCAAACTAAATTAGATACTAAAAAATCAATATGCTTTTTGTACATTAAATTCTAGATTGTTCAGAAGTTAAAAACAAACACAAATTTATTCTTTCCTTTCGGCTTTGCCGCGAAATTATTAAGAATATTTATAAAAAAAACCTGATTTGTAGAAATTCAGCGATTAAGCAATGAATTTGAAAGATGAACTTCTTACAGTACCTTATTATGAAAGTCTTTTGTAAGCTCTTTGTATGCATTGGTATATGCTCCAAATTCGTTTCTTATAACAAGAGAAGATTCTTGAGTCATAATCTTTTCAAAAGAAAAACAAATTACGAATCGTTGAGGCTTATTAGGTTTACCATGTATCGACCAAATTATCTGAGGATAGATTCCTTCCCTAGCGGCTTCAACTAGAATTATTGCCTTGTCATGAATCGGGCCTATTAACCAAAGTTTGCCATTCTTCTTTAAAAGTGCCGCAGCTTTTGTGAAAAAGTCTTCCAACTCGAATTCTGCATGCTTGCTGATATTTGACCTTTCGTTTTCGGATTTCAATGCCTTTCGGAAGAAAGGTGGATTTGAAAAGATTAAGTCATATTTCTTTTCTGTTTCAAGCTCAAAGAAATCTTTATGGAACGATGACAATCGATCAGACCAAGGTGAATTTTTAAAATTTACTAAACTTTCCTCAAAACTAGCCAAGTCAATATCAATCGCATGAATTTCAATTGAATTATTCTTCTGAGCCAACATTAGCGAAATAACCCCTGTTCCACTGCCAATTTCCAATGCCTTAGCATCATCCTTGGTTACTTCGATCAATGAGCCAAGAACCATTGCATCAGTTCCTACTTTTAAGGCAGACATTGACTGTTGAACTGTAAAATATTTAAATTGAAATCCAGCCATTCAAAAAGATGATTTTTTTGAAATTTTTGAGCTTCCCTTAGGGATTTAAGTGAGGTAGAGTTCGATTAATCCAATAGGCGCATTTATCGTCATCGTCTTTTTCTTTCTATCAAGCTCAGTAACGACGCCTTCTATTAGTGGAATAAGTACTTCTTTATTTCCGCTCATTATTTGTATTAATGGATTGACTTGAAGATCAATAATTGATTCCAATTTTCCAACTTCGCCAAAATTCACATCAACAACTGTGTAGCCCACAACCTCATGGTCGTAGAATTTAGTTCCTGAAAGTTTTGGGAGAATTTGAGCAGGGAGGAATAAGTTTTTTCGAAGAATGATCCGCGCGTCATTTTCAGTATTGACCCCTTGAAATTTAACGGCCGCGAAACCCTTGTTCTTTAATTTAAATGAGTCAACAAAAAATGGTGAAAGTTGTCCATTAATATCTATAAAGACAGCGTCTAATGTTTCGTAATCCTCAGGATTCGTAACGTCTAAAAACAACGAAACCTCACCTTTAAATCCGTGAAGTTTCGCTACATATCCTAAATTAAAGCAATCTGCTTTATTCATTCAATTCAATAAATTATTCTGCAGGAGCCTCTTCTTCACCTGCTACTTCAGTTGGTGCATCTGTTGCTCCTTCAGCTGTTACTTCTGTTGCTGCTTCAGCTGTTACTTCTTCAACTGTTACTTCTGTTACATCTTCAATTGCAGTTTCTTCTATTGAAGCTTCAACTTGAATTTCAGCAACTTCTTCTTCTACTGCAGGAGTATTTTTAGCTTCAACTGCAGCAGCCTTTGCCGCATTTGCTTCTTCTTCAGCTTTCAATCTTGCCGCTTTATCAGCATCAGCATCTTTTGCTAAATTGACTTTCTTACCAATAACTTTTGCATCTTTTTCTGCTACCCATGCAGCAAATTTTGTTTCAACCTCTTCCGCAGTTAAAGCACCTTTTTTAACACCATTTAACAAGTGATTTTTATGAAGTACTCCTTTGTAAGAAAGAATTGCTCTTGCAGTATCAGACATTTCAGCACCAACCTGAACCCAGTTCAATGTGCGATCAAAATTAATGTCAATGGTTGCTGGATTTGTATTAGGATTGTAAACTCCTAACTTCTCGATGAACTTACCATCTCTTTTAGCTCTGCTATCAGCAGCTACTAAGTGGAAGAAAGCTTTTCCTTTCTTTCCATGTCTTTGCAATCTAATTCGAGTTGCCATAATTGTTTTTACAATGTGGGGTCCGAAACCCCGGTTTATAAATTATTTAATTGGGGTGCAAATATAGACAATAATCTGCTTTGTCAGCACTCTGTTTCTTTTTTTAAGAAATTAATTTTATTTATGATAATTTTGCGCCCTCCAAAAACTCAATTCTAGAAGAACGATTGATTCTTATTTTTTTGATAGACAATAGACAATGAGAGAAAAAGTGCTAGTTACAGGGGCTGATGGCATGCTTGGAGCTTCTATCTGTAGGGAGTTATTAAAGCAAAACTATGATGTTGTAGCTTTTATTCTTCCAAATAGAAAATCAATGGTTTTAGATAACTTAGCTATCAGCTTAAGATATGGAAACATTTTAAATAAGGCAGATGTATTAGCTGCAATGGAAGGGTGTCAATTTGTTATTCATGCTGCAGCTTCAACAGCCTTATGGCCTCGTAAATCAGCAAACATAATGAATATTAATTTCCAAGGAACGTGCAATGTTTCTGAGGTAGCTGAGCTCATTGGAATTGAACGAATGGTTCACATAGGTACAGCAAGTTCGTTTGGAAATGGCACACTGCAAAATCCAGGCACTGAAAAGAGCAGTTACAACAGTGCGCACTTTCAAATGGATTACATGCAGAGTAAATACCAAGCTCAAAACTATTTGCTAGACAAATTCCAAAAAAACGATTTTCCAATTGTCGTAATTAACCCCACTTTTATGATTGGTCCTTTTGATTCAGGTCCATCATCGGGAAGAATGCTTTTAACCTTATACAATGGCAAACTACCAGCTTACTCGAAAGGAGGAAAGAATTTTGTTTATTCATTAGATGTGGCCACGGCAGCAGTTAGCGCCCTTAAAAAAGGGAAAACAGGAGAATGTTACATTGCAGGAAATGAAAACATGAGTTACAAAGATTTCTTTAAACTCGCTTGTTCTTTGAGAAATCAAAAATTTAATTTAATTAAATCTCCTCATTTCCTTTCATTAGGCGTTGGGTTTATAAGTTCAATATTAGCACGCATCCGAAATCGTCCGCCAGGAATAAGTTATACCATTGCAAGATTGGCCGCTATTAATCAGTTCTATAGCTCAGAGAAAGCAGTCCGCGAATTAGATATGCCCCAAACACCAATAAAAACAGCTATTAAAGACTGTACTATTTGGTATGAGGAAAATGGTTATCTACAAACTTCAAACAAATAATATGATTGAACATTTTTTTAAAAACTTTCAGTTTCATTATTCACAAAGTGATAAGGATGTTTTCGTCACGATAGTTGTCACAACAATTTCATTCATTGTCTTTTGGTTTTTAACGCAGTCTATAAAACTCAGAAATAAACTATGGAAAAAAGATAGCTATGATAACGAATCCTTTAAGCATTTTTTTTTCAGTAAGATAAGTGGTTTTATATTTCTTGGATGTATCCCATGTCTAATAATGCTTATTTATTTTAATGATTGGGGACTGTCGCAGTTCGGCCTCTATTATAACAATGATACAATTGCACTTAGTTTAGAATGGATTTTAATCTTAGTTATTATTGTCATTCCAATTGTTTATTCCTCTGCCAAGAAGCCGAAAAACTTAATCAATTACCCTCAAATAAGAGCTAAACTTTGGGATACTAGAATTTTTTATTTCAATCTTCTTGGCTGGTTTTTATACCTATTTGGATATGAATTGCTTTTTCGTGGGATATTGCTTTTCCCATTAGTCAAAACAATTGGTATTTGGCCGGCAATCGCTGTAAATATCTCCCTTTATTCAGCTACCCACATTCCTAAAGGATTAGATGAAACAATTGGAGCGCTGTTTATAGGATTTGTATTATGTATTTTAACAATTGTTACAGACACCATTTGGATTGCATTTTTTGTACATGTTGCAATGGCCTGGACCAATAGTTTGACTGCATTAAAATTTCACCCAGAAATACACTATTCAAAATGGAAAAAGAAATAAGCATCTAATCTATTGAGCTCAATAGATATTCTGACTTATGGAAGTTATTCAGTGCAATTTTAATATCAATTTCATAATTACAAATGGAATCGCATTGCATTTTTTTTTTGCAAAACATCTTGTTTCTCTCTTTTTCCATTTGCTCTGTAAATCAATGCAAGTAGTTCGTTGGTCTCCTTTTAAAGCATACTTGAATTTCGCTAATCACATTTATGAATTCTATGTTTTGATTGTCTTTGCCTCATGCATGCTAACTTATTTATTTTAACGAAATAAATTTTAATCAACTCCCATTCCTCTCAATTACCTTTTCTATTTTTACAAAAAAGCACATTATGCGTTCAGTATTATTTTTTGCGTTCATTATTGCACCCCTGTTGAATTGGAGCCAAAACATCCCAAATAATTCGACGCTAAATATGCGTGAAATAATGAAAGGAAATGAATTCATTGGACATCAACCCGAAAATATCAGATGGAATATAGACGGAAGTAAGATCTATTTTGAATGGAATCCAAAGAACGAACTAGGTAATTCAACTTATGAAGTCAGCATCGTGTCAAAAGAAAAAAACCCTGTGCTCATTGACAATAAAAAGATTCTTGAATTTGACCCTTCACAAGCTGACTATCCCGATCAATACCTCATCCTAGATGGTGCATTAGTTCATTACTCAAAGAAAACCAAAGCGTTAAAATTGATTTATCATAGTGCTTCTCCGATTAATCAAATTATTCGATCGAATAACCCCAATATCTTATTTTTCCAGCAGAATGAAACGCTTTTTTCATATAATCATCTTACTGGCACCATTCAACAAATAAGCAATTTTAAAAAGGGTGAAAAAGACAAGAATGATATAGACTCAAACTATCTTGAAAAACAGCAAGTAGAGCTCTTTGATTACATTCGAGAAAAGAATGAGCGAAAAGTATGGATAGAAAAACAAGAAACACATCTGTTTGAATTGCCTTCAGAATTTTATTATGGTAAAAAAACACTTGAAAATTTCCAAGTCAATCACCAGGGAACATTTATTGCATTCAGATTAAGTGAATACCCGACTGAAAAAGAAACACACGTAGAGAATTACATAGTTTCCAACGGCTATTCAAAAGCTGTAAATGCAAGAGCTAAAGTTGGAGCCGAAGAACCCTCTCATCAATTAGCCTTTTGCGATATCGAAAAAGATAGCATCTATTTTGTTGACTTTTCTAAACTAACTGATATTCGAAAAAAAGCAGACTATTTGAATGATACAAGTGCCTATAAAAATGATCGGAAAATTGTAATGCATTCACTTAAATTCAGTAAAAATTCTTCAAATGCTGTTTGTGATATTCGATCCTATGACAATAAGGACAGGTGGATACTGCTCATCAACCTTGCAACGGGACTCTTTTATGAAATCGCTCATCAGCACGATGAAGCTTGGATTGGGGGCCCTGGTATTTCAAGTTGGAATGAAGGAGAGGGCACTTTGGGTTGGCTTAAAGATGATAAGACAATTTATTTTCAATCTGAGGAAAGCGGATTTTCTCACCTTTATTTGTACTCTACCACTTCTAAGAAGAAAGAACAATTAACCAAAGGAAAATGGGAAGTGCATCAAGTTATTCTTTCTAATGATGGCAGTAGATTCTATATCCAAGGAAATCTTTCTCATCCGGGCAACAGAGACTTTTTGTGTTATGAAATAGCATCTCGCAAGTTGTTTTCTATTCTTAACGGGGAAGGTTATCACGACGTATCACTTTCTCCTGACGAAAAAACACTTGCTATCCGGTTTTCGGATAAAAACGAACCATGGGAATTGTATTTCGCACCAAATGTTAGCAACACATCGAAAATTCGAGTTACCGATTCTAGAACTGAAGTTTTTAAATCATACAATTGGACTGAACCGAAGGTTTTCACTTTTAAAGGAAATGACAACCAAGATGTTTATGCTCGCCTTTATGAACCCCTGGCGAAGAAAAAGAACAGTGCCGCTATTATTTTTGTACATGGTGCTGGATACCTGCAAAATGCTCACAACTATTGGAGTAATTACTACCGCGAATATATGTTTCATAATTTACTTTTGGATAATGGATTTACAATATTGGATATAGACTACAGAGCGAGTGAAGGTTATGGCCGAGATTATCGAACTGCAATATACCGACATATGGGCGGCCGAGACCTTCAAGACCAACTTGATGGGAAAAAATACTTAGTTAATAACCTAGGGATTGATTCGAACCGGGTAGGGATTTATGGTGGGTCTTACGGTGGGTTTATTACACTTATGGCGATGCTTTCTACACCGGGTAAATTTAGTTGCGGCGCAGCATTAAGATCTGTAACGGATTGGGCGCATTACAATCATGAATACACCAGCAATATTCTTAATTATCCGGATACTGACCCTAACGCATATAAAAAGAGTTCACCAATTTACTTAGCTGATAATTTGCAAGGAAAATTATTAATGTTGCACGGAATGGTAGATGATAATGTGCAATTTCAAGATGTTGTTCGACTTAGTCAGCGATTCATAGAACTTGGCAAGGAGAATTGGGAACTAGCCGTTTTTCCTGTGGAATCGCATGGTTTTAAAGAAAGTTCTTCATGGAACGATGAATACCGTCGTATTTATGAATTGTTTTACTCTGAATTAATTCTCAAATTCGCAAAATGATTATTAAGGAATTAAAGAACAAAGAGGAGATGTTACAGTATCTGTATATACTGCAGGATCTATATCCTACATTAACATTGGAAGATTATTCACATGATCTAGATGAGATGCTTCCAAATAATCGTTACGGTCAAATTGTTGTATTAGATGGAGAGAATTGCATAGGACTAACCGGCTATTGGATTGGGACTAAACTTTGGTGCGGAAAGTACTTAGAGATCGATAACTTGGTTGTTTCAGTCAAAAATAGATCAAAAGGAGTGGGTAAATTAATGTTTGATTATTTGGCAATTAAATCGAAAGATGAAAACTGTGTAATGATGTCTTTGGATTCATACACAAGTAACTTCAAAGCGCATAAATTTTTCTATAATGAAGGTTTTGCCCCAAGAGGATTTCACTTCATCAACATTCTAAAAGAAGAATCTATCCGTTGAATTGAGCAAAAAAACCGACGAGTTAATTATTATTGGAAAGATTCTTAAGTCAAAATCCATTTGTTTATTTTTATAGAATAAATCTAAATTATGAAGAAACTTATCATAAGCATATTTTGCATGCTTCTTTCCTCCTCCTATTTTGCTCAAGATGAATCCTCAACGAATTGCTCAAAAAGAGACCAATTTAAAAATCAACAGCTAAAAAGTAACGCACTCTCTGTATCACAGATTTTTGAAACAGAAAAATATGATGTTCATTTCTATGCTTTAGATGTAGAAATGACAAACCTTTCTACCACTATTAGTGGTACGGCAGAAATTCATGCTACTGCAAAGCAAAACTTGGACTCAGCGTTATTTGAATTATTCAACACTTTGGCCATTACCGAAATTCGTGTTGACGGAAGTCCTGTTCAATTCAGCCGAAATCTATCTGCAGTGAAAGCCCCAGTCAATAAAGTAGTAGGAGAATCATTTGTTCTTTCAATTGATTATGCGGGAACTCCGCCAGATGCAACAACAAATCCTTTAGGCGGCGCAGGAATGACAAATGATGATTCTCCAACATGGGGAAATAAAGTTACTTGGTCATTATCGGAGCCTTTTTCAGCTTATGAATGGTGGCCATGTAAGCAGTCCCTTTTAGATAAAGCTGATAGTTGTGAAGTGAAAATTACAGTCCCTAATGCCTGCAAAGCGGGATCCAATGGCCTGCTTAAAAATGTTGTAGATCTCGACAATGAAAAGGCCCGTTATGAATGGAAACATTTGCATCCAATTGATTACTATTTAATTTCTGTAGCCGTTGCTGAATATGTTGAATACAACGTATATGCCAACCCTAATGGCTCTGCCGCACCAATTTTAATTCAGAATTATATTTACAATAATCCTCAAACCTTGCAAAATTTCCAAGCTGATATTGACGAAACAGTCGAATTTATGGAGCTTTTTTCCCAACTTTTCGGTTTGTATCCTTTTGCTGACGAAAAATATGGACATTGCATGGCTCCTATTTCTGGAGGAATGGAGCACCAAACAATGACAACACAGGGCTTTTTTGAAAAAGGTCTCACGGCACATGAACTCGGACATCAATGGTTTGGGAATAATGTAACTTGTGCTTCATGGGCTGATATTTGGGTAAATGAAGGCTTCGCATCGTACAGCGAGCAATTGATGCTCGAAAACTTGTACCCCAGTGAAGCTGCTCAAAATATGTTAGACGTTCATGACAATGTAAAATCGCAACCCAATGGAAGCGTATATGTTTTAGATAGTTTAAATGAAGGTAGGATTTTCAGTGGAAGATTAACCTACGATAAAGGTTCGGCAATCGTTCACACTATGCGTTTTGTATTGAATAATGACGCCCAATTTTTTCAAGCTTTAAAGAATTTCCAGCAAGAATTTGGAGATAGTGTAGCAAAAGGAATAGATGTAAAACAAGCACTTGAGGCAGAAAGCGGATTAGATTTTACCAATTTATTTAATGAATGGTATTTCGGACAAGGATATCCAACTTATTCGACAAGATGGAATAATGCTTCTGACAACTTTCATTTACAAATTAACCACACCTCAAGCAGCGGAATCACCCCTCTGTTTACAAATCCTATTCAAATAAAATTTTCGCGCTTAGGAATGGCTGATACGACCATTCGATTTGAGATTCAGAGCAACAGTGAGAATTTCGTTATTCCGTCAATTGGGACTATTTCAGGAGTTGAAGCCATCGACCCTAATAATTGGGTTGTGAATGCTTCAGGCAACAATATATTTGACCCAAATTTTCTTGCTGACGTGGGTGAATCGAGCATGCTCGAGGCAATGAGCATATTCCCAAATCCTTCGCAAGAGAAAGTAACAATCGATTTTCCTAATTATGGTGATTTTGATATTGTTTTGTGCGATATCCAAGGGAAAGAAATTCTAAAAACCAACTTTGATAAAACAATTACGATAGATATTTCCACCCTTTCAAACGGAACCTACTTATTGTTATTGTCTGACAGAGCAAATGGAATAATAAGAAAGGAAAAACTTATTGTGGAATAAACTCCTTCTCAAGTAATCGATATTTTTTTGCAGCATATGAGCGAGAACATGCGTTGAAATGCCACCATTCAGTTGGTAAATATCGAAATCCTTGAGTTCGCATGACCTTCCGTAAGAGCGATCTGTTTGCTATTTGTTGCTCTGTTAGTTCCCCTGTAGCTAAAAAATGAGCTTCCATTGACGGATATGCAATCTTCCGAATGTCATCAAAACCTGCTCCCATGTCTAAGGGATTCCCTTTTGAATCGCAAATTGTAAGATCAATGGCCGCACCATAGTTGTGCAAACTTTTATTTGCCGGATTAGAAACAAACTTCACCCTATCTGATGGCTTTAGGGTGTCGAGCGCATTCCACATTTTCCATTGCACATCAACAGGACGAACTGCATCATAAATTAATAAATGAAGAGAAGAATCCAATTTTGATAAGGCATCTTGACATTTTACCAATCTAATTGCAACATACTTATTCAAAAAAGGCCTATTAATTATAGAATAAAGTGTCTGATTCATAAAATTATCGGAGCTTGCATATTTGATATCAAAAAAAATGCGCTTATCTAATTTCGAAAGATCACACAATCCAAAGTCTGTGAGATACAAATAGAAACCTAAAGTATCCCTATGAATAGAATTTATAGTTTTATTTTGTTCCG
>CAMATR010000030.1 GCA_945861175.1 Chitinophaga pinensis
ATTAAGCGCTTTGAACGTTGATGAGAGTGGATTAGATGAGATGGATATACGAATTTTGAAATGCATTATTGAAAAATTCAATGGGGGGCCAGTTGGTCTCACTACTATCGCAACTGCAATTGGTGAAAATGCCGGCACCTTGGAAGAAGTATATGAACCTTTTCTAATTCAAGAAGGATTCTTGTTGAGAACCCCTCGGGGCAGAAAAGCTACAGAAAGAGCATTTCGTCATCTGGGCAAGGATTTAGGCTGGACACAGAGCGGATTATTTTGATATGTCTAACTTACTTAAAGTAGCGCGCACTCAATTAATTAAACAGAAAGCATCAGAATTAGGCTTTTTTCACTGCAGTATTTCCCAAGTTGAATTTTTAGAGCAAGAAGCCAAACAATTAGAGGATTGGTTAATAAAGACTTATCATGGGAAAATGGCTTACATGGAAAACCACTTCGATAAACGATTGAATCCGGGTTTATTGGTGGAGGACTCTAAGAGTGTTATTACTTTGCTCTTCAATTATTACACAGACAATCAGCAATTAGATTTAACAGCGCCAAAAATTTCTAAATATGCACATGGTGAGGATTATCATTTTGTTGTAAAGGATAAATTAAAACTATTATTAGAATTTATTCAGACTGCGATTGGAGAAGTGCATGGGAGAGCCTTTGTTGATTCAGCGCCAGTTATGGATAAGGCATGGGCAAAAAAATCAGGAGCAGGATGGATGGGTAAACATTCGAATATCATTAATAAACAAAACGGGTCATTTTTCTTCATTGCAGAATTGATTATTGATTTAGATTTAGAAGCGGATGGTCCTATAAAAGATTATTGTGGAACCTGCACAAAATGTATTGATGCATGTCCAACTGATGCAATCGTTCAACCTTATGTGGTTGATGGATCAAAATGTATTTCTTATTTGACTATAGAATTAAAAGATGCATTATTACCTTCTGAATTTCGTAATAAAATGGATAATTGGATGTTTGGGTGTGATATATGTCAGGATGTATGTCCTTGGAATCGGTTTTCTAAACCTAATAATGAACCTCGATTCGAACCGCATAAAGATTTATTGAAATTACAAAGGCATGAATGGACTGAATTGACTGAAGAATTATTCCAAGAATTATTTAAAATTAGTCCTGTGAAACGCACGAAGTACGAAGGATTGAAAAGGAATATCCAGTTTTTGGTTGATTGAAAAATATAGAGCTATTTCTCTTTGAAGCGAAAAGTGTAATATAGACATTCAGAATAACGGTTAATTACTCCTGAAAGTGAATTAGTAAAAATCGAGAGTAAGCTTCTTTAAACTTCTACATTCCCATGCTTTTCAGCTGCTCCATGGTCATTTCTTTGTAACCTGACGGAATCGTCATGTCAAAGAGTTCTGATGCTTTTTTATCGAGTTTTTTATCAACTTTTATTACCTTCATGATCATTTTCAATCCATTGTTGTTAATTTCAGATTGCATTGGAAAACCCGGGACACTTTCATTTAGATAATTTTGTCCTTTCTTAGCCACCCATATTTCATTCGTATACCAAAAAACTGATTCTGTGCCTTCTTCATCCGTTATAATTGCTTTCTTGCAGGTATAACCTTCAATTACCTTGATTTCATTTTCCAATGTTACTTCAGTCTTCGGTTTTTCTGCTTGTGCTGAATCGAGCTCCTTCAAGTTTGATTTGATTGCGTTCTGTCCAACCATTCCACTCATCAACATCAACATTTCACCATTGCTTTCATTTGAAATGGTAGTCATATTCATCATTGCACCCATCTTCATCTCGGCACGCGTCTGTTTTTCCTTGAAGTACACGTCTAAAGTCGATCCTTGCATCATACTCACGGCCATTTGCATATCAGGGTTGTCAGAAGTAGCTTCCATTTTATAAGCGATATGTCCTTCAGTCATTTGCCCTAAAAGAGGAAGGGTTGTGCAAGTTGCAAGCAAAAATGTAAAAAGTAAGTTCTTCATATAGAATGTATTATTTTGAGTGTATAGTTACAATAAAATGTTGAACAAAGAAATATTCTAGTATCTGCGGCGCAGAAAATCGTCCGAAGGTCAAAATTGCACACATATCCAATTTATGGGAACAACCATTTCATTAGGTCATTTCCATTGGCATAGAGAACGAGACTCATTAAAAGGAGGAATCCGATATATTGAGCATATTCTAAAACCTTTTGAGGAGCTTCCTTACCAGTGATCATTTCGTAGATTAGAAAAACAACATGCCCACCATCTAATGCAGGAATTGGGAGTATATTCATGAAAGCGAGAATAATCGAAATCAATGCAGTTGTCATCCAGAATTGTTGCCAATCCCAAACTGGAGGAAACATATTTCCAATTGCTGCAAAACCACCAATGCTTGAAGCGCCTTTTTTAGTGAACATAAATTTAAGCTGGGCACTATAGTCGCTCAGGGTATGAAAACCTTTGTCAATTCCTGTGCTAATAGCTTCGCCAAATCCGTAGTATTTATTTTTCACTTCACTTGCATCGACATAATCCGTAACCATTACATTAAAACCAATAACACCCTCAACATTTACTTTTGGCTGCAGGATAATAGTGTCTTTACCACGTAAAATGGTAACATCAGCCCGCTCTCCTTTGGATGCATATAAATAACGTTGAATATCATCATAGTAAGCAATTTTATTGTTATTGATAAAAAGTATTTTGTCACCTTCTTTTAACCCAACTTTCGCTGCAGCTTTCTCAGGCAAAACACTGTCAACCACAACAGATTTATGCCTTAACCCAAAAGAAGGGAAAGCACCTTTCTGAAATAATTCGTATTCAATACCTTCTGGAAGAGTAACTGTTGCTTTCGCACCATTTTCGCGTTGCACAAGTAGCTTTCTCCCGTCACGAAGCATAATAGAATTATTTATTTCAGAGATATTAGTAATTGCATCATCATTTATTGCTAGAATATTATCTCCGGAATATAATCCATACTTTCCTAAGTATGGATGCACGGAGAGGCCAGCTTCCAGATTTTGCGGCTTGAGTTCCTCCTCGCCATAAGCGTATGTTAAACAGATGTATATAAAAATTCCAAGAATTAAATTTACGGTAACACCACCGATCATTATTATAAGTCTTTGCCATGCTGGTTTAGAACGAAACTCCCAGGGCTTTGGAGGTTTTGCAAGTTGCTCTTTATCCATAGATTCGTCAACCATTCCAGCTATTTTTACATATCCTCCAAGGGGTAACCAACCTATACCCCATTCAGTACTCTCGTTGTCTTTTTCAGCCGCTTCTATTTCAACATCTTCTGTTATTTCTTTGTTGCTGGAATTCGAAAACCAAGACGCCCTCCACTTCCCTTTGACTTTGTTAAATCGAATAAGAGCGAAGTACGGATTAAAGAAGAGATAAAATTTTTCAACTTTTGTTTTGAAAAGACGAGCAGGAATAAAGTGCCCAAATTCATGAAGAATAACAAGTATTGAAAGGGATAAGATAAGTTGGGCTGCTTTGATCCAGAATTCCATTTTTAATTTTTTATTTATGGGTGCAAATATAACTGATTAGGCGGTAGTATTTTCTTCAGAATAGTATCCATTTTGAATGAAGTAATCGAGCATTGATTCTTTAAGTAAATGTTGTTGCTCTCGATCATCTAAGGGGGGTAGTTGTTTATTAACGGCGAAATGAGGCCAGTTTTCTTTATCGCGCCCTTCAAAAGTATAATAACCATAGGGCTCTAAAAGGGTGCAAATTGCTATGTGAAAAAGGTCAGTTTTTTCATTTTTCGTGAAGTTCTTATAGCCTTCGCCCAATTCATTGACTCCAATTAAAAATAAAATGGCTTGAACATCCATTCCTTCACCAAACTTTTCTTCCAGTGATTTTTTCATTCGCTGGTAGCGCATTTCAATATCATAATCCATTGTCACAAAAATAAGAAACACTTTGAACCTGATTTCTTAAAAATTATTAAATCCCTCAATACTTCAATGTCGAATTTCTTACCTTTAAGAAAAATTATTAATCGTGAAAAATACGAACAAATTATTAACGGCGTTTTTTCTAGTCCTAATGCTCAGTGCATGTGGAAATAAGCAGAAAGAAAAAAAAGAAGTAAAACCAATGGTGGGATGCTTTTATACATACAACTCCGCTGCGACAACACTGGAATGGACTGCTTTCAAATTCACAGAAAAAAAAGGTGTTACGGGAACATTTAACGAAATAATAATAGAAGTTCCTGAAACTTCTGACGATCCTTTAGCTTTACTTTCAGCGCTGAAATTTAAATTGCCGACGGGCTCAGTTGAAACACAAAATGAACAACGAAATGGGAAAATAGCTTCTATTTTTTTTAAGACTATAGCCACAGATACCATATATGGAAAGGTTACTAATTTGAATGTGAAAAATGGTTCAGCATTAATTGATATTCAAATGAACGGTATAAATAGGTCAGTTAAAGGTGTTTATACACTAAAAAATGGAGCCTTTGATTTTAAGTCATCGATTGATGTTCTGGATTGGAATGGTGCTTCTGCAATTTCGGCTCTAAATACTGCTTGTAAAGAATTGCATACGGGATCTGATGGAAAATCAAAGTTATGGACTACTGTTGACCTTTCTTTCAAAACTCAATTAAAATCAGATCGTGAATAGATTTCGTTAACAAAAACGAGTTGAAACATTATATGTTCGTCTATTTTTCTGGGCGCTTTTTTAGCTAATTTTCAGTTATGAATTTTATTGATATTCTCATTCTAATTCCGCTGATTTATGCAGCTTACAAAGGTTTCAAACATGGCTTGATCATTGAAGTTTTTACATTATTAGCCTTGTTTGTGGGATTATATGCAGGAATTCATTTTTCGGATATGATAGCGGCATTTTTAAAGAAATCATTTGATTGGAAATCAGAATACTTGCCTGTTATTTCATTTACGCTTGTTTTTTTGGGAATCGGAGCAATGGTTTATTTTGCAGGTATAACGATTGAAAAAATGGTGAAGGTTGGCAGTTTAACACCTATCAATAAACTATGTGGTGTTGTTTTCGGTACCATGAAAGCGCTTTATCTCATAAGCGTTGTGATTGTTTTAGTTGAATCGTATGATGAGAAAGGTAAATTTTTTCCTCAAGAAAAAAAGCTTGCTTCACTACTATATAATCCGGTTAAAAAAGTTTCAGAAATCACTGTCCCTGGTATAGAGGAAAGCACGATATTTTTAAAAAATTCATTGAAAGCTAAATCAGATAGTACCGGGCTGACTGAAGAAGAAGTCCTTAGAGTAAAAGAGTTAGCAGATAGCTTAGGTTTGGAAGCAAATGATGCCACTCAGTTGAAAGAGATCCACGAAAAGTATGTTCAGAAAAAATAAACTCATCTTTCTCTTTTTTCTTGTTTCTACTTTTTCTTATTCTCAATTGGGAGATGGTAAACTAGTCTTGCCTAATTTGAAGCTTAGAAAATCTGGTCCTTACTTCGGAGTCCAGCGCGGTAAATACTGGGTAGGTGAATTGGGCATGGAAATTCAATGGAAAAAGGTGAAATTGACAAAAGCATTAACACAGTCGATCCATTCAGGATTTAATTATGATTTTAAGGAAAATATTCTTGGCTACGACTTTGGTTATTGGCTTAAAACCAGCAGGTTGGGTTTGACATATGGTGGCGATTTTATATTTCGAACAGATTTCTATCAAAACAGAATAGGATTTACTCCATTGGTCGGATATAAGTTATTTGGATTTCATTTTCAGGCGGGTTACAACTTTCTAACACAGCCTGATTCATTCAATAACACAAATGCCTTTTTTGTTAGTTTACGTTTTGTTTTAATTAATCAAAGAGATTTTAGAATAGATTAATTCAGTGAGGCAAATAAATCTTTATCACTTATAGCCTTTTTATCCTTCCATTTGCTTGATTTTCTGAATAATTATGTAACTTTGCACCCTCAATTTTGGATTGATTATGTCAATAGGAGTGAAAATTTTTGCTGGAAGGGCTTCAAGGAAACATGCTGAACAAATAGCTGTGAGTTATGGCATCTCCTTGGGAGATGTAAAAGTAATGGAGTTTAGTGACGGGGAATTTCAGCCTTGTTTTGAGGAAACGGTAAGAGGACAAGATGTGTTTATAGTGCAATCAACCATGCCGCCAAGTGATAATTTATTTGAATTGTTATTATTAGTAGATGCTGCAAAGCGCGCCTCAGCCAGGAAAATTATTACTGTTATTCCTTATTTTGGTTTCGCTCGTCAGGATAGAAAAGATAAGCCAAGGGTTGCTATTGGGGCTAAATTAGTAGCTAATATGTTAATGGCGGCAGGAGTAGATCGAGTTATTACGATGGACCTACATGCTGACCAGATTCAAGGTTTTTTTGAGGTCCCAGTTGACCATTTATATGCATCAACTATCTTCTATCCTGAATTAGAAAAACTTGACAATGGTAACTTGATAATGGCAGCGCCGGATGCTGGAGGAGCTAAACGAGCCAATTCGTATGCAAAGAAAATGAATACGAGTTTAGCCATGTGTCACAAACAAAGAAAAGAGGCCAATGTTATTGCGGAAATGACAGTGATAGGTGATGTTGAGGGCAAAGATGTTATTCTTATTGATGATATGTGCGATACAGCTGGAACACTTGCGAAAGCTGCTGATCTTTTTATTGAAAAAGGAGCGCTTAGTGTTAGAGCTTTCTGCACGCACGCTGTGCTTTCTGGGCCAGCACATGAAAGAATAGAACAATCTAAATTAACAGAGTTGATCGTGACCGATACGATCCCATTGAAAAAACACAGTGATAAGATCCGTGTGCTTAGCACAGCAGATTTATTTGCAGATGTTATTCGAAGACTGGTGAATAATCAGTCTATTAGTTCACATTTTTTAATCTCATAAATACAAAACAAATGAAAACAGCACAATTGAGCGGTTCGCTAAGATCGAACGTAGGGAAGAAGGATGCTGCGGCATTGCGAAATGCAGAGTTGGTTCCTTGTGTGCTTTACGGTCAAGGTGAGCAAACTCACTTCGCAGTAAAGCGAAATGACATCAACAAAATTGTCTTCTCACCCGAAGTTTATCTAGTTGAACTAGAAATCGAAGGAAAGAAGGCAAATGGTATTATTCGTGAATTGCAGCAGCATCCGATTAAAGATACTATTCAACATGTCGATTTTCTTGAATTAAGTGATGAAAAACCTGTCCGCATTGGTTTGCCAGTTCGCATAACAGGTTCATCAAAAGGTGTAATGGCCGGAGGTAAATTAATGCAAACTTTCCGTCGTTTGAACTGCGTAGGTCTTTCTAAGGATTTACCTGATGCTATAACTTTGAATGTTACCAAATTAAAGATTGGTAAATCTGTTCGTGTAGGCGAAATTAATATTCCAGGAGTTAAAATATTAGATCCAGCAAATGCGGTCGTTGTCTCAGTTAAAATGGCTCGTGGTGCGACTAAGCCAGCAGATGAAAATGAAGATGACGATGGAGTTTATTTTACTATTGAAGCGTAAAGAGCATTGTACATAATTTTTAAAAACCCCGCTGTTTAACAGCGGGGTTTTTTATTGCACATATTCTAAATGACTATTTGTTATTACGCTTTTCTTCCAACCATTTCGGTAAACGTTTCTCCTGCTTATTTTGATCACCTAACAACTTGTCGATAAGATCAGGCCGCTTGGCTTTGGTCAGGCGCTGTTTGATCCAATCTTGATTCTCCCTTTTATACCAAAAGAAATAGCGATTTTGATTGAGCTTTTCTTCTTTTGTCTTAACCGTTTTTACTGGTTTCAAGGTGTATGGATGTACGCCAGTATAATAGATAACTTCTGCTACGGTCATCGGTGTAGGCATGAAATCCTGTACTTGTTCCAATTGGAAACCCATATCTTTTGTTTCAGCAGCAAGATTTGCCATATCTTCTTCCTCACAACCGGGGTGCGAAGAAATAAAGTAAGGGATGAGTTGCTGTTTTAGATTGTGCTTCGCTGAAAGACGATCGTATTTTTCCTTGAATTTATGAAAGTATTGAAAAGATGGCTTTCGCATCATTCGCAAAGTCGCATCAGCAGTATGCTCTGGCGCCACTTTCAAACGTCCGCTCACATGCCGGGTGATTACCTGTTCAATATATTCATCATGATTTCCGTCTTCGTTGTTTTTATTAAAGTCATCCACAAGAAGGTCGTATCGAATTCCGGAACCAATAAATGCTTTTTTAACTTTTGGATGAGCATCTACTTTTTTGTATAATTCCGTCATCTGTTTATGAGAGGTATCGAGATTACTGCAAATCACAGGATGAATACAACTAGGTGAAGAACAGCGCGCGCAAATGTCCTCGTCCTTGCCCTTCATTTTATACATGTTGGCACTTGGTCCACCCAAGTCAGAAATGTATCCACGAAATTCTGGATGTTCAACCACTTCTTCTAATTCAGAAAGGATGGATTTTTCACTTCTGGATGCGATGAATTTTCCTTGATGTGCGGAAATAGTGCAAAAACTGCAACCTCCGAAACATCCTCGATGCATGTTGATCGAGAATTTGATCATATCATAGGCCGGAATAGCGCCGCGTTTCTTGTATTTTGGATGAGGTAATCGCGTGTAAGGTAGATCAAACGAACGGTCGATCTCTTTTTCATTCATTGTTTTGTAGGGAGGATTGATTACCAACGTTTGATCTCCTACTTTCTGAATAATGCGATTAGCTTCCCACTTATTTGATTCAACTTCAACAATTTTAAAGTTAGCAGCATATTTTAGCTTGTCCTTTTGGCATTCTTCATGACTTGCCAATTCAACCGTTTTCCAATTCTTGTTTTTCGGTAATTCCTCTGTTGTATCTTGAATAAAAGCCACTTGTTTTATAGTGTGGAGGTTAGTGAAAGGCACCCCCTTCTTTAGTAGCTGTAGCATTTCTCTTAGCGGTTGATCCCCCATTCCGTAGACTAAGATATCCGCTTTAGAGTCGACTAATATAGATGGCATAAGCTCGTCTTTCCAATAGTCATAATGTGTTACGCGTCGCAAGGAAGCTTCTATGCCACCAATCATTACAGGTACATCTGGGAATAATTCTTTGAGAATATTTGTGTAAACAATAGTTGAATAATCCGGTCTAAATCCTGCAGCGCCCCCAGGTGTATAAGCATCCGTTGAACGAAGTCGTTTGTTTGCCGTGTAATGGTTTACCATAGAATCCATGCATCCCGCTGTGACACCGAAAAAATACTTTGGTCTACCCAACTTCTTGAAATCCCTCAAATCGTCTTGCCAATTGGGTTGTGCGATGATACCGATTTTGAAGCCTTCGTCTTCTATAATTCTCCCAATTACAGCGGTCCCAAAAGAAGGGTGGTCTACATAGGCATCTCCGGATATAAGAATTACATCTAATTCTTCCCATCCTCTTTTTTCCACTTCCTTTTTGGTTAGTGGTAACCAGTCTGATATTGGACGTTCTTCCATACTCAATACAAAAATACAACATAAAACCCCTTTAAAAAGTTTAAAATCAGTAAGCTTTTTGCATATTATCTTAATTTTAACGTTACATGAGAATGAACTACCTTTTAACAATGATTTTTTTTGGGTTGCTTTATTCTTGTGGCCCAGAAGATTCTGAATCAAATAATCTTAGAAAAAAAAGGTCTCCGCGCTCTATTTTGAATTTAAAAGTGTTTAATACGGAAGCAGAAAAAATGCTTTCTTTTCCATTGCTTTTTGATAACCAGCTAATTCATCAACAAGGAATTAAAAGAGTTTCTAGATGTTTTTATGTTTTAGATAAATCGCAAGAAAGAAGAGACGTATCTTCAGAGGTTTTGAGGGAAAAAAGAGACTATTTTTTTAATAATTCTGGTCGATTAATTCAAATTGAGTTCATCTATTTTTTTGATGATAGGGTGGTTGGAAAACAGCTGATTAAATACCCCAAGGCATCAGATTATTTCGGTTATTCTCAAGCTATTTTGCACAGGGACAGCGGAGCGGTTAGTAAAGATAAGATTGACATAGATTTTGGGTTCAGTATGCATAAGCTAGCGAAAAAAAACACGCGGTATTTTGCTCTTGAAGATCCAAAATCAGGAGAAATGCTCTATTACATGTTAAAAAAGAATCTTTGGGGAGCCCTGTCAGTGGACAGTATATTAAAGCCGAAGCCAATAGATAGAGTTGTTTTGGGCTCTCCTCGTTTTCCTTTTAAATCCTATCGTGTAGAAAATAAAGTGAAAGAAAAGGATGTTATAGAATACTTCTATAGAGAGGATTCTAAGCAAATAAGAAGGATTGTTTCATCCGATTATCCATTTAATTCTGCACGGACTTTTATTTATCGAAAAAAAGGGTTTTGTCATACGTTTATTGATTCTATTTTTTCTGGCGAAGACTACCTTACTAGAACAATTACCAAGTTGAATTTTGATAAACAAAACAGACCGGTGCTAGTTAGGCATATTAAAGAAACGGGTTTCAGGAAATTAGGAATAGTAACTATTGAACGAATCAGTTATGAGTAAAAAAGTAATTTTTAATTTCTGTGCAATTTTGCCCATCACGTTGCTATCAACTTTTTTATGTTTTTCACAAAACATTCAAGAAGATACAATCAATGGATTAGCTTATAATGTTTATCCCTTTGCAAATGAGATCACCTTGCACAATACTATTTATGTAGCAGTAAAAATGCCTAGGGGTAGTCGAACAAGCTACAAGGAATATTTCAATAGTATTTATGGAGAAGACTGCAGCAAAAAGGAATTTAGAAAATTACGTCGAAAG
>CAMATR010000031.1 GCA_945861175.1 Chitinophaga pinensis
CTCGAAAATCCTTATTATCCATTAATTTTTGATGGAACGGAATTGTTGTTTTTATTCCTTCTATAATATACTCATCCAGCGCACGCTTCATTTTTAATATAGCTTCTTCTCGGGTTTGCGCAACAACAATTAATTTACCGATCATCGAATCGTAATTTGGCGGAATAATATACCCAGCATATGCATGTGTATCAATTCTAACACCATGACCTCCTGGGGAATGATACGATGTTATTTTGCCGGGAGAAGGACGAAAATCATTCATTGGGTCCTCAGCATTAATTCGACACTGAATTGCATGAAGGTGCGGATAGTAATTCTTGCCAGAAATTTTGTGGCCTGCAGCTATTTTAATTTGCTCTTTAATTAAATCAAAATCAATAACTTCTTCTGTAATTGTGTGTTCAACTTGAATACGCGTATTCATCTCCATGAAGTAGAAGTCACGATTCTTATCCACCAAAAATTCTACTGTACCTACCCCTTCATATTTAACGGCTTTCGCTGCTTTAATAGCTGCTTGTCCCATTCTTTCGCGCAACTCCTCGGTCATAAACGGAGACGGTGTTTCCTCTACTAATTTTTGATGACGACGCTGAATAGAACAGTCTCTTTCAGAAAGATGGCAAGCATTTCCAAATTGATCGCCTGCAACTTGAATTTCAATGTGTCTAGGTTCTTGAATGAATTTCTCCATATAAATACCATCATTTCCAAACGCTGCTGCCGCTTCTTGACGAGCTGAATCCCATGCTGATTCGAGATCTTCTTCCTTCCAAACTATGCGCATTCCTTTTCCACCACCACCTGCTGTCGCCTTCAAAATAATAGGATAAACAACAACTTTAGCTGTGACACGGGCATCATCCAAATCTTTCAATAATCCTTTTGAACCAGGAATACAAGGGACACCCGCCTTAATCATTGTTGCTTTGGCAGTAGCTTTATCGCCCATTCCAGCAATTTGTTCAGGTAGCGCACCTATAAATTTTATTCCATGTTCTTGGCATACCTTCGAAAATTTTTCGTTTTCAGAAAGAAATCCATATCCAGGATGAATTGCATCAGCATTCGTAATTTCTGCTGCTGCAATAATATTAGGAATAGACAAATATGATTTTGAACTTACAGCAGGACCAATACAGACCGCTTCATCGGCAAAACGCACTGGTAAACTATCTTTATCGGCAGTAGAATAGACTGCGACAGTTTTAATTCCCATCTCTTTGCATGTTCTGATAACACGAAGAGCTATTTCGCCTCTATTCGCAATTAATATTTTTTTAAACATACGCTTTAATTTGTTTTTACCTGCGGTTTGTTTCGTTGGCTAGAATTCGGAGTAATAACTGGAAATTCAACTATTATGCTGGGTCAACCAAGAACAATGGCTGGTCGTATTCCACTGGTGATGCATCATCTACCAATACCTTTACAATCTTTCCGGAAATTTCAGATTCAATTTCATTGAATAACTTCATTGCTTCAATTATACATATAGTACTGCCTTGAGAAATAGAATCCCCAACGTTTACAAATGC
The DNA here is from genome assembly GCA_945861175.1 of Chitinophaga pinensis. Taxonomy (GTDB): domain Bacteria; phylum Bacteroidota; class Bacteroidia; order Flavobacteriales_D; family Crocinitomicaceae; genus M0103. The sequence goes on from CAMATR010000031.1 coordinate 1,542, forward strand.
ATCCTTATCAGGACCAGATGATCGATAGAAAGTCCCAATCATTGGGGACTTAATAATAATATATTTCGAGTCTTCATTTGTTTCTGCAACTGGTGCAGCAGGTATTGGAGCTTGAGCTGCAACTGGCATTGGAGCCGCTGGAGCTTGCACGAAAATTGGTTGTTCAACACCTTTAGATTTTTGTTCTGATTTAATAATAATTTTAAAATCCTTTTGTTCAATTTCCACTTCGCTAACTCCAGATTTAGCTACGAATTTGATTAAATCTTGTATCTCGTTCAGATTCATGCTCATATTTATTATTTTTTAAATATTGTATAAAATTAGTAATTATTTTTTCGAGTCATATGCCCATTTTAGGTAAACTGCTCCCCAAGTAAAACCTCCTCCAAATGCTGACAGAATTAAAGTATCTCCCTTCTTTAATTGATTCTCGTAATCCCACAAACAAAGAGGAAGAGTTCCGGCAGTCGTGTTTCCGTATTTCTGAATATTGATCATTACTTTTTCTTTATTCAGTCCCATTCTATCTGCAGTTGCATCAATAATTCTCAAGTTTGCCTGATGCGGAACTAGCCAATCAACATCATCACTTGATAAATTATTCTTTTCCATTATCTCAGCAGATACCTCAGCCATGTTCGTCACGGCAAATTTGAATACCTGTTTTCCTTCTTGCTTCACATAATGTAGTCGATCATCAACTGTCTGGTGACTTGGTGGGTTTGCTGAGCCTCCTCCCGGTTGGATAAGATACTGTCTTCCTGATCCATCACTTTTCAAAATAAAATCAAGAACTCCAAGCCCTTCTTCATTTGGTTCGAGCAAAACTGCACCTGCTCCATCGCCGAAGATTACACAAGTTGTGCGATCTTGGTAATCAAGAATAGATGTCATTTTATCTACACCAATCACTAAGACCTTTTTGTGGCGTCCGGTTTCTATAAATTGAGCTCCTGTAGAAAGTGCATATATAAATCCTGAGCAAGCCGCAATTAGATCAAAACCCCATGCATTTTTCATTCCTACCTTATCACAAACTACATTTGCCGTTGATGGAAATGGGTAATCCGGGGTAACGGTAGCTACAAGCACCAAGTCTATTTCCAATGGACTAACTCCTGTCTTTTCTAATAATTGCCTCGCAGCTTCTGCTGCCATATCAGAAGAAGCACCCTCTTTGAGTATCCTTCTTTCCTTAATCCCTGTTCGCGATGTAATCCACTCATCGGAAGTATCAACAATCTTTGCAAGATCTTCATTGGAAAGGATTGTTTCAGGGACATATCCTTGAACACCAGTTATTGCGGCAGTTATCTTTTTCATATCAACTAAATGCTTCATTCACACTTGATGCAAGACCAGATCTTGCTACTTCGTATGAATGTAAAATCATATTTTTTACGGCAAATTCATTCGAAATTCCATGCCCAATAATAACATTTCCTTTCACCCCCAAAACAGGAGTGCCTCCATAATTTTCATAATTGAAGCGATCAAAGTATTCATCATTAATTCCTCGCCTCTTCATTAAAGTATAAATTCCTTCTGCTTCTTTCAAGACAATATTTCCAGTAAACCCATCACAAACAATTACATCTGCAATACCCATGAAAAGATCTCTACCTTCAATATTACCAATAAAATTAATGTCATCTGAATCGGCCATCAATTTATGCGCTGCTTGTGTTAGCAAATTTCCTTTCGAATCCTCTTCTCCAATATTTAATAACGCAACTTTTGGATTATCAACACCGTAGACTTTTTTAGCATAAATAGCCCCCAAAACGGCAAACTGATATAGAACATCAGCTTTGCAGTCAGCATTTGAACCTACGTCTAATAAAATAGATCTAGAGCCATCAATTGCCGGTAGCGCGGACGTTATACAGGGGCGAATAACGCCAGGAATAGTATTAATTTTATAAATAGCGCCAACAAGCATAGCACCAGTATTACCCGTACTAGCAAAGGCATCTATTTTATGGTTAGATAACAAATCAAAACCAACTGCAATTGAACTATTTGGTTTTTGAGAGATAGCACGCGTAGGGTGATCGTGCATTGTAATCACATCGGGTGCGTGCACAATTTCATAATCATTTGGGTTTTCATTCAGCGACAAAAGGCCACTAGAGATTTCATCTCTGTCGCCTAACAAAACAAGTTTAACGTCGCCGGGAAGCTCTTTTTTGGCTATGACCGCTCCTGAGATATTAGCGCCAGGAGCAAAATCGCCACCAAGAATATCTATACCGATCCTCATGCAGCAGATTTTAGGTGTTCAGATTAAACTGCTACCTCTTTTTCTGCAACTATTCTCCCCTTGTAATATAGTTTTCCTTCATGCCAGTGAGCATGGTGAAACAAATGCGGCTGGCCGGTTGTAGGACAAGTTGCAATATTATTTGCAACTGCATTTTTGTGCGTCCTTCTCTTGTCACGTCGTGTCTTCGAAATTTTTCGTTTAGGATGTGCCATTTTACTTTATTTATGTTGTAATTAATTCAAATTTTTAAGTCCTGCCCAACGAGGATCCACAGGATCATCATCTTCATCGTCTTCATCGTCTTCCCAATCATCTTCATCCCAGTCGTCATCTTCGTCAAAATCTTCTTCGACTTGGTCTGGCTTACCGGAATATCTTTGAAGTAGTTCAATCATTTCCTCATTACACTCACCAACTGGGTGGACTAATCGAGCAGGAAGAGAAACGGTAATTAGTTCATAAATGTTCGTGCGAACATCTAACTCATAAGCATCTGGGTGCAATACAATTAATGACTCATCATCACTGGTCTCATTGTCAAACTTATAAACCAACCTATAATTTCCTTTAACAGGAACATCAATTGGGTCATTACAACGGTCACAGGATGCAGACACGGTTCCATGTATATGAAACTCCCCTATCAGCATTGTTTCTTTCTTCTCCAAGGCAACTGAAACTTTTACGTTTCCCTTGTGAATAATTGAGTATTCTACTTCTTCAAAGAACGCATCATGGATTTCAAAAATGAAATCATGAAAGCCCAATTTCAAGCCAATAAAAGGGATAATGTATTCTTTATTTGACTTCACGTTGAGCGAAAATTGGAGGGCAAAGTTACTGTTTTTAACGATACCATGTTAATATCCTATAAATTTTATTCTACAAGTTCGTTATTCCAAACCGTCTCCTGATCTTTTTTTGTCTTTTGGACTAATTGGAAGAGGGTTACTATTTATCTCTCGGACAAATTGGCGACTCCTGTAAATATCCAAAGCAACATATATTGCATGTCGCATTGACTGTTCAGATGCCTTATCCTGACCAACAATATCATAAGCTGTTCCGTGGTCTGGAGAAGTTCTAACAATTGGCAAGCCTGCTGTGAAATTTACACCGTCATCAAAAGCCAAAGCCTTGAAGGCAGTCAATCCCTGATCATGATACATCGCAAGAATTCCATCGAATTGCGTTCTATTATTAGATCCAAAAAACCCATCAGCAGGATAAGGCCCAAAGGCTAAAATTTCTTCTGCTTTTGCCGCATTTATTGCCGGGGCTATAAACTCTTGTTCTTCACTGCCCATCTTTCCATTCTCCCCAGCGTGCGGATTCAATCCAAACACAGCGATTTTAGGTCGAATTATTCCGAAGTCTTTTTTAAGCGAACTTTCAAAAGCTCTTATTTTACTCAAAATTTTATCTTTAGAAAGGGTTGTGCTGACTTCCTTAAGTGCAATGTGAGTAGTAGCGAGTGCAACACGGAGGCTTCCAGCAACCATTACCATCAGCGCATCGTCTATTCCAGAAAGATCCGCAAGGTATTCCGTATGCCCGGGAAACTTAAATTCTGTTTTACCCATTGCTTCTTTTGAAATTGGGGCCGTTACTAAAATATCGATTTTTCCCGATGCTAAATCTTGTGTTGCTTTTTCCAAGGATTGGAATGCACAAATCCCACTTTGCTCTGTAGGGTTGCCTTCTATAATTTCCACATCTTCTTGAAAAATATTGACAACATTAATCTTTTTGTTTTGAGCTTCTTCAGCAGATTTGCAGGATTGATACATAAAATCTTGATCATCGAGCACTTTTTTGTAATACGCAAAAACCTTTGTTGAACCATAAATTATTGGGGTACAATCTAATAGTAACCTGGCGTCCCTTAGTGCTTTCATTATCACTTCTGGTCCTATCCCATTGATATCTCCAATTGAAATCCCAACACGAATAAGATTGCCATGCTGAGCTTCTTTTTCTTTCTCCATTTATTTCAGCTTTTTCAAAAAGTTATAAAGCAAACGAACTCCTTCGCCAGTGCCTCCCTGGCTTTTGTAGCCCTGTCTGCTATCCAACCATGATGGCCCAGCGATATCCATGTGTATGTAGGGTGACTTCACAAAATGTTCAAGAAACTTCCCTGCGGTTATCATCCCAGCATTTGGGCCGCCAATATTTTTTAAATCTGCTATACTTGATTTCATATCCTCAAGGTAGTCATCCCAAAATGGAAAACGCACTACTCTTTCATGTGTTTCATTACCAGCTTTTTCCAATTGATTAAAATATTTATCATCTGCGTTGCCCATAATTATAGCCGCTTTTGTTCCAATTGCTCGAACTGCGGCGCCCGTTAATGTGGCAGCATCAAGAACTAACTCAGGCTTGAATTTTTCGGCATATGCCAATGCATCGGCGAGTATCATTCTTCCCTCGGCATCTGTATTCAGCACCTCCACAGTTGTACCATCAAACATTGTTATTACATCTCCAGGTGCATAAGCATTCATTCCCGGACGATTATCAGTTGCTGGAACTAATGCTATGATATGTACTTTTAGTTTTTGCAATGCGGCAAGATACAGGGCCCCTATGACCGTTGCTGCTCCTGCCATATCACTTTTCATAACATCCATAGATCCAGGAGTGGGTTTTAGGCTTAGGCCGCCGGTGTCATAAACAACACCTTTCCCCACTAACACAATTGGCTTTTTATTAATTGCTGTTGCAGGTTTGTATTCTGCTATTGTAAATGTAGGTGGATCAATGGAACCTTTGTTAACTGCAAGCAAACCGCCCATTTTCAATGTTTCGATTTGGGTTTTCTCAAGGACCTGCACTGAAAACCCAGCCTCAACTCCCAATTCCTTTATTTTCTCACTCAATTGCACTGCATTCAAATGTGAAAGAGGTTCATTTACCCTATCTCTAACCCAATAAACTGCTTTCGCAGTCATCTCAAGCTCTTTAATTTTTTTATCAGAAATCTCGTTGGGAAGAAGTAACTCAACCAAACCATTTTTTCGCTTTTCAGCATCTTTAAAATATGGCAAAAACTGATAGGATGAGAGCAAAATCCCTTCAGAAAAATGTATGACATTATCCTCTTCTCCCCAAACGCTGAGCGCACTATCTTCCTTTTTTAATTGGGTCGCAACCTTGTGCCCAGCCAATCTTATTTGTTCCGCAGACTGATCATTCTTAATAAAGAAGAAAAAGCTATTACTTGTTTTTAAAAAGTCAAATTTTTCCTCACTTTTCAAAAATAATTTCAAGAAATCTTTAATTTCCTGAGGAACAGCAGCCGGTAATTTTGATTTTTTATCGCAAAGAATAGCTAGGGATTTCGTCTCTAACAGAGAAGTGTATTTTTTTAATTGAATCATAACTTATTTAATCTACGAACAAATGTAATCAACTATTTCAACTATTCTTCAGGCTCTATGTATTCTCCCTCCTCTTCTTCATAATCATTCATGTTCACATCGTAGAACTCTTTATTAAGTGCTTTCCCTAATTTGTAATTAGTAATAACAATTTCCAATAATTTTTCACGATACTTTAACTCTTCTTCTAGATCCGGTAAGTTTGGATTCAAACAAATATCGCCCAAATACTTCGTTTTTGAAAGGTCCCCTCCTAACCAACGTCCATCTCTCTTTCCCATTGTGTAACTTCCAACTTGATTTAGCTTTCCGAAAGGATCATAAAATTTCCAAACACCGGTTGGAAGTCCATTCATGTTCATACCTTCATTTTGAAGTACGCCATTATCATAATAATTCTTGACATAACCATTCATTTTATCAACAGAATCCTTTTCTTGCCAAATCGTTATTAACTGTCGAATCTCGTAATGATCGGTATGCGAACAATCGTACTTTTCAAATTTCTCAATGATGTAACTTTCACTCAATTTATTTCCTTTTCTATCATAATCAGTTAAAATCCCTTTTGATTTAAATTGAATTGAGTCGTTGATTGAGATGATTGTGTCAAAATAATTTGCTTCATATAAAAATTCTCCGTCGTAACTGTAATACTTCCAGCATCCTACTTTTTTCCCTGCCGTAATACCACCCTCGCGGGCAATCGTATCGTTCGGATAATACTTCGTGATATGGTAATCAATCCCTTCCTTATTAACGATGCTTGGTCTACCGTAATAAGGTCTCTCATAATAATCCCCAGCCAATCCTAAATTTGCCAAAACCCGATCCAGACTTTGGGTTGAAGTAATATCAGTCGGTTGAAAATAAATGGAATCCCTCCAATCAAAAAGATAACGAACACTTAATTCATTTTCCTCCCAAATTTTCTCTTCGATAGGAAAAGAATATTGGAATTTCACATAATGGTATTTGAAACCGAGGGTGTCATAGGCCTCATAATCTTCGATTGGTTCACCGTTGAGGAAGAATCCTTTTTTAGCTAAACGACCGCTCATATGGTAGGCTTTGGATTCCCCTTGAAGCAGTCCATTTTGAAAATTGAGGTCGTACAATAAAACAGAATCTTGACCTTTAAGCGTGAGGTAAGTTCTTACGTATCCATCCAACTCACCATCTAAATAATTTAAATTCGTATGAGCCAAGCTATTTCTCTCGAACGCGGGACCATTCTCATAACCATCCTTAAAAGGAATTCGTTCATTGAGTTCGCCGTACCAATTGTAGCGCAAATAATCGCCATTTGCCATGCCATTTTTATATTCCGCTTCGCTGTAGAGATAATGTGTTTCCTTTCTCGGTAATGAATCCAGGAGTGATTCATCCTCATAGTAATCGCTTACTTCCCTGGGATACGTAATGTCATATTCTTTTAATTTCCCATTTAATTCTCCTTTATCAAAAGTCATTTCATATAACAAATCACCAAACTGATCAATTATTTGCCATTCGCCTTGTGGCTTACCGTCACGAAAAGATCCCTTTGCAATTTTCATAAATGGTGCTACCTTTTTTTCCTTATAACGTTCTTCGTTATCATATTCCTCCCATTCGTAGCTAGAAGGATATTCGATAAAACTTAAGAATCCTCCAAGCAAGTTCACAAAAATAGTTGAGGCAAAATCCTCATCGAATTCAGATGCATCAATGGATCCAAATAGGGTTTCGCATTTCGTTGTTCCATTTTTCTTGAATTTGGCTAATTGCTTGTATAATTTTTCGGTCATAGTAGCTGCACGCGGCAAGACCAAGCTTATTTTTTTATTGGAGACAAGCTCGAAGTCGTTTTCATTTGTTACTAGCTTAAACTCTCCCGTGAAAGGCTTGCCATTTTGCTTCAAGACATAATCCTCAGTTAATTCAAAGCCCTCCTCATATTGGTTCATTAACAATTGAGGAATCGAATCCTTATCACTGTATGGCAATAACGAAGCAGAGGTTGTTGTATGCATATTTAAATTGCCTAATTGATAATCCTTTTTTCCGTTCCAACTTTCATAATTTTCAGCAAAGAGCATTTCGCCTTTAAGCGATGAGTCTCCCGTTACACCGAATGAAGAATAAGTAATCTTTCTTTCATCTGGATAACAATTTCGCACATACAGCTTGCTTGTATCTTCCTTGAACCAAGATTGGAAAATAATCAACGAGTCGTTTAACTGATGCTGCAGTGTATCCATGTGGTCATAGAAGAAATATTTACTTCCTGGTTCATCTGAGGCAACTAAACCATTAATTTTAACATATTTCATGCGCTCAGGTTGAAAAGCAATACGCTTGAATTCGCCCTTAAAGTCATAAATGATTTCATTGTAAAGCTTGCCATTGTAGTCAAAAATAGACTGAACATAATGGCTTGAATCTTTATCGAAATAGATTATGTCCCAAGGGCTTCCGTTATCCCAAAAAATGGTATCCTCTTTCAGAAGCTTTCCGTCTTTAAACTCATAACGGAATGCTAATTGGCCATTTGGATAATGCTTTTCAAACACGCCGTCGTAATGAAAAATGATCCCTAAGCTGTCAATTAAATGCGCTGCAGTAAAATTTTTACCTGAAGTTGGGTCATAGACATAATTTTTAAAATCGTAATAAATATCCTCCTCTTCTTCTAAGTAAAAATCTTCTTCTAAGTAATCGCCGTAGCCTTCATCATAATATTCCTCATCCTCGTACTCTTCACCTTCGTATGAATTTAATTTCTCTTCCTCTAGTTCCAAATCCAACTCTTTAGGGAAATTAAATGAATAAAATTTGGAAAGTGATACGTTTGGAGAATACTTTGGGTTAAAGTCATATTCATCGGTTGAATACTCGTCTCCAGTAATCAAATTACGACGAATGACAGCCTGCTTAACCACTGTGTCTTTATTCGTTAAGGTATACTGCAGGGTTATTATGTCATTGTTTCTGTTTCGCTTTTTACTCTTACCAATCCCTGTATAAGATATATCACGATATATCCATTTTTCAGACATTTCATTATTCTCGTAATACCCTTCTATTATTGGGTTCTTAGAATTATTGAAATACTTATAAACTCCATCCTTGAAGCCACTTTTGAAGTGCACATATTCCCGGGTGGTATCTTGATCGGGATAGCCTCTGTTTATGAAATCTTTTGCATCCTTGTTGGTTAATGTGTAAGAAGCTTTGCGCGTTTCGATGTACCAATCGCCTACTTTAAGGCCTTTCTCAAAACGTCCGTATTTTAATGTGTCTCCTTTGGCATTGAACCAAACAGCATCTCCTTCCAAAGTGTTATTCTGAATGGTAAAAAAGCCCGCCACTTTTTTCTCGTTGTAGATCATTCGACCATTCGACTTAACATCGAAATAATTACTAAAGTATTGCACATACTTTCCATCTGGAATTGGATCTAAACTTGGAATAATATCACTATCCAACGTATATTTCTGTTCCATCAATGGAAACGGGTTTTTACGCACTGCATGTTTAAAGGATGAACTATACAAATGCTTGGATTGTCTTCGGTATTTTAGTTGACTAAAAACATCAGAATAAGCCTTT